>DATMJF010000408.1:0-4513 GCA_035554455.1 Rummeliibacillus sp. | reverse complement strand
TTTTACAGGTGCAGGAGAAAAATCTTTTGCAGCTGGGGCAGACATTCGTGAATTGAATAAAAGAGTAATGGTAGAAGCACTCCAACCAAATATGACATCTACTTATAGAAAAATAGAAGAATATGAGAAGCCAACAATTGCAGCGATAAATGGTTTTGCCTTAGGTGGTGGTTTAGAACTTGCTCTTGCTTGCGATATCCGCTTGGCATCATTGAATGCAAAGATGGGTCTTCCAGAAGTTGGATTGGGCATTATTCCGGGTGCAGGTGGAACACAAAGGCTCACTAGAATTATAGGGAAAGGAAAAGCATTAGAGCTTATTCTAACTGGCGACATTATTACTGCAGAAGAAGCTGTAAATCTAGGGCTAGTAAGTTGTGCTGTTCCACAGGATGAACTTATTGAGAAATCTATAGAGTATGCCAACAAAATTAGTATAAAAGGTCCGCTAGCTTTACGTTTAGCGAAAGCAGCGGTGAACCGAGGAGCAGATATTGAGATGGAAACCGCACTTTACCTAGAAAAACTTTCCCAGACTATTCTTATTGGCTCTGAAGACAAACGGGAAGGGACACAAGCATTTCTGGAAAAAAGACAGCCACATTTTGAAGGAAGATAAGGAGGTCCAACAATGGATTTTACATTACCAGAGGATATTCAGTTATTGCAAAAAGCTGTTCATGACTTTGTTCAAGGTGAAGTTGAAAAAGTAGCGATGGAGATTGAGGAAAACGATGAAATTCCAAGTTATATAGTTGAAAAGTCTAAGGAAATGGGTCTATTCGGTTTAAGTATTCCAGAAGAATACGGTGGTCTTGGTCTTGACATGGTTGGGAAATGTGCAATTTACGAAGAATTAGGTAAAACCCACAATGGCTATACAACTCTGATTGGTGCACATACGGGAATCGGAACAGTAGGAATTGTCGACCTCGGTACAAAAGAGCAAAAAGAAAAGTACCTTCCGAAGATGGCTAGCGGTGAATGGATTGGAGCCTTTGCTTTAACAGAACCTAGTGCTGGATCCAATGCAGCTAATTTAAAGACAAGGGCTGAAAGAAGAGGAGATAAATATATTATTAACGGTTCAAAGCACTATATTACCAATGCAGTCTGCGGAAATATTTTCACAGTTATGGCTGTAACAGATCCAAGTAAAGGGGCAAAGGGGATTACTTCCTTTATTGTAGAAAAGGATTTTCCTGGCTTCATCGTAGGAAATGTCGAGAAAAAGATGGGGCTTCGTGGTTCACATTCTGCAGAGCTATTTTTCGAAAACTTGGAAGTTCCTGTAGACAATGTCCTTGGTGAGGAAGGACAGGGTTATGTAAATGCGTTGAAAATACTAGCAAATGGCCGGGCTGCACTTGCAGCAAGGAACCTAGGCTCTTGTGAAAAACTTCTAGAGCATAGTATGGACTATGCGATGCAAAGGGTACAGTTCGATAAGCCAATTTTTGAACAACAAGCCGTTCAGCATATGTTAGCGGATATGGCTGTTGAAATCGAGCTGCTCCGTTCGATTACCTATCGCGTTGCTTGGATGACAGATAAGGGTATGAGGGTAGTGAAAGAAGCTGCAATGGCTAAACTATATGGCTCAGAGGTGTACAACCGTGTTGCTGATTTAGCGGTACAAATTCATGCGGGAATTGGCTATATGAAAGACTATCCAATTGAACGATTCTACAGAGATGCGCGAATCACGAAAATTTATGAAGGTACAAGCCAAATTCAAAAAAATATTATCGCTAGCGAATTGAAAAAGGAGTTTTTATAAAATTCTTTTTTAGTATTTAGTTATTGTTAAATGAATAAATTTCATAAATGCTTTTCTAGTTAAAAAATACGAACATTATACACTTAATTTGTATAAATGATAAGCTCTTCATTTCCGCTACAGACGGACGCTTTCCGCGGGCAAGCACCAAGCCTCCTACTCACTACGTTCGTGCGGGGTCTTGCTTAGCTTGCTTTCCCGAGGAGTCGCCGTCTTTCGCTCCATCAAAAATATTCCATAGAATATGGAGTGAAACAGAGTCCAATCAAAAGTTACATGCTCGTGTTTTTAGATAAAACTTCGAATTATGAAATTGATTCAAATGGCTAAAAATGAGGGCTTCTTCAAAAAAAGTGGGGCAAGTTTTATGAGGTCACTGAAAAAGTCAAAATGCATGAATTTTAATAATAAAACTTTGTGATGCAATTTTTGTTGAAGTGGAATCAGCGAAGACTCCTGCGGGAAAGCGAGCCAGAGAGACCCCACAGCGCAGCGAGGAGGCTCGTCGGTTCGCCCGCGGAAAGCGAAGCTGATACCACTTCATGTTATAGCAGATTTATACTATAAAAATTAGGAATAAAATCGTTTTTCAGTGTACTCAGTTTTATCCATGTGTATTTAAATCGGGGGTGTAAGGATGGGAAATGCGGTAATTATTGACGGTGTAAGGACTGCTATCGGTAGAATGGGAGGAACTCTTAAGGATATTGAGGTAGATTTTCTCTCAGAAAAAGTAATGCGTGAGGCTTTAAAGAGAAGCAAAATTAACCCCTCAGATGTGGAGGAAGTAGTTTGGGGGCATGCAAAGCAAAGCTCAGATGTACCAAATTTAGCACGACTTGCGGCACTCAGAGCAGATCTTCCTATAGAAGTAGCTGGTTATACAGTTCATCGTCAATGTGGCTCTGGACTTCAAGCAATCAATAATGCGGCTCAGCAAATCATGTGCGGTTTATCAGATGTCATTTTAGCTGGTGGTGCTGAAAGTATGAGCACAGCTCCATATTATTTAAGAAAGGCTAGATATGGATACGGTGCTGGAAACGCAGAACTTGTTGATCCAAACACTGAAAGTCAGCCACGAGCACAGCCAATTGAAGTATATGGGAATTTGACTATGGGATTAACAGCTGAAAATTTAGCAGAAAAATATAATATCAGTCGTGAAGAACAAGATTATTTTTCGCTTGAAAGTCAGCAAAAAGCTACTGATGCGATAGAAAATGGGAAATTTAAAGATGAAATTGTACCTTTTGAAATAAAGATGAAGAAAGAAATCGTTCAATTTGATACCGATGAGCATCCTCGCTTAACTAGTCTTGAAAAACTAGCAACCTTAAAACCTGTTTTTAAGGAGGGTGGTACGGTTACTGCTGGTAATTCGAGCGGCCGGAATGATGGTGCAGCAGCTCTTATTATGATGTCTGAATATTTAGCAGCAAGACGTGAATTGTCCCCACGACTTCGCATCGTATCTCAAGCATCTATAGGAGTTTCTCCAGAAATTATGGGGATTGGTCCAGTACCTGCAACTCTGAAGGCTCTAAAACTAGCTGGCCTAACCTTAGATGATATTGACTTAATTGAATTAAACGAGGCTTTTGCTGCTCAAGCACTTGCTGTCGTGAAAGAGTTAAATATTGATCGAAAAAAATTAAATGTTAACGGCGGTGCAATTGCATTAGGTCATCCAATTGGCGGTACCGGCGCTATTTTAACAGTTAAAATAATGAACGAACTCGAACGAACTGGGGGTAGATATGGTTTAATTACAGCTTGTATTGGTGGCGGTCAGGGTATAGCGACCATTGTAGAAAATCTAAGAGTCTAATCATTGGAGGAATTTAGGAATGAGTAAACCGCGTGTTCTACAGATTCTCTCTATGTATCATCCTGAAGGAGAAAAGATTTTACAAAAAGGTGCAGATGTCATTCGAACGGACGAGTACAATATTGCTCATTTATGCGAGTGCGTAAAGGATGTAGAAGGTATTGTCCTCAGGGCACCAGCAAAAATCACGAAAGAAGTAATTGATGCGAATCCCAACCTAAAAGTAATTTCAGGCGCAGGTGTCGGACTAGATAATATTGATGTAGAGTATGCCACAAAAATGGGAATCCCAGTTCTACATGCACCTGCTGTGAATAAGAGATCGACAGCGGAACACACCGTCATGTTAATCATCGCATTAGCAAAATCAGTAATTCCCTTCAATGAAAATATGAAAAATGGTAATTATAATTCACGTATGTCTATTAAATCTTTCGAATTAAAAGGCAAAAAAGTAGGATTAATCGGATTTGGGAATATTGCACAAGAGGTTGCGAAAAGCCTAAGACTTGGATTTGATATGGATGTTACAGCGTGGGTTAGAAAATACAAACATGAAAAGCATGATATTGCTCACCAATTAGGGGTTGCAATCAATACAAATATGGACGAGGTATTTCGCCAAAGTGACTTTATTTCAATCCATATTCCGTTAAATGATCAAACTAGATTTTCTATTGATCAAAGATATTTTTCTATAATGAAACCATCTGCCTTTTTAATTAATACAGCTCGGGGTGCAATCCTAAATCAAAGTGATTTATATCATGTATTAAAAGAAGGGAAAATTGGTGGAGCAGGTCTTGATGTATTTGATCCAGAACCCCCTGAAAAGGATCTGCCACTCTTAAGCTTACCAAATGTCATTGTTACGCCACATGTAGGTGGAACAACAGTTGAAA
>DATMJF010000407.1:0-3810 GCA_035554455.1 Rummeliibacillus sp. | reverse complement strand
ACTTATCAAAAAAACATATTGATACATTAGTGGATTACACAACACGACTTGCAAAAGGTTTAGGGATTATAGGGTTAATGAATATCCAATATGTTATTTCCCAAGATGCTGTCTATGTAATCGAAGTTAACCCGCGTGCATCGCGTACAGTACCATTCTTAAGTAAAATTACGAATATTCCAATGGCGAATGTTGCGACAAAAGCAATCCTTGGCCAATCAATTCCGCAACAGGGTTATCCAACAGGATTAGCGCAAGCAAAGGATGGCGTGTTTGTTAAAGTACCAGTGTTTAGTTTTGCTAAACTTCGTCGTGTTGATACAACATTAGGACCTGAAATGAAATCAACAGGTGAAGTAATGGGTAAAGATAGCACGCTTGAAAAAGCGCTATACAAAGGCTTTGTAGCAGCGGGCATGAAGATTGAAGATCACGGTGCAGTATTAATGACAGTGGCGGATAAAGATAAAGAAGAAGCAATCGCACTTGCAAAACGCTTTGTTGAAATTGGCTACTCAATATTGGCAACGCCGGGTACAGCAGAAGCTTTAGCCCAAGCAGGGATCAAATCAACAATCGTGGATAAAATCGGCTCAAATGGTCCAACATTGCTAGATGTTATTCAAAATGGTAATGCACAATTAGTAATTAATACACTTACAAAAGGTAAACAACCGGCGCGTGATGGTTTCAGAATTCGTCGTGAAGCAGTTGAAAATGGAGTTGCTTGTCTAACTTCGCTTGATACAGCAGAAGCAATTCTACGTGTCATTGAATCTATGACATTCACAGCAACTGCTATGCCAAAAGCAGAGTTCGAGGTGTACAAATGATTCAACAAGAAAGAATGAAAGTTGTTCGTCACAAACAAATTGCAGACGATATTTTTGAGCTGACCTTAATT
Organism: Rummeliibacillus sp.; assembly: GCA_035554455.1. Lineage (GTDB taxonomy): Bacteria > Bacillota > Bacilli > Bacillales_A > Planococcaceae > Rummeliibacillus. Next base: position 2,906 of record DATMJF010000407.1, on the reverse strand, counting down.
GGTCAGCTTGCCCTTGAAATGAAACAACCTGGTCAATTCGTACACATACGTGTTTCAGATAGTTATGAGCCATTACTTAGAAGACCAATAAGTATTTGCTCAATTGATGCAGAACATATGGAATTTACGATGCTCTATCGTGCTGGAGGTCGTGGAACCAAAATGCTTGCTTTAAAACAGCCTGGAGATGAAGTAGATGTGCTTGGACCATTAGGAAATGGCTTCCCAGTAGAAGAGGTTGAACCTGGTGAAACAGCATTACTTGTCGGAGGGGGTATTGGTGTACCGCCGTTATACGAACTTTCCAAACAACTTAATGCAAAAGGTGTTCGCACAATACATGTGTTAGGGTTCCAATCAATCAATAACGTCTTTTATGAAAAACAATTCACTGAACTAGGTGAGACCTATATTGTCACTGCTGATGGAAGCTACGGCTCAAAAGGGTTCGTAACAGATTTATTAGCACGGCTTAACCCAGACTTTCAAGTTTTCTATAGCTGTGGTCCAATTCCTATGCTAAAAGCTTTGGAACAAGCATTTCCAGATAAAAAAGGATTCTTATCTTTTGAAGAAAGAATGGGCTGTGGCATAGGTGCTTGTTATGCCTGTGTATGCGAGACAACTGATGCTGTCGCTCAGGATTATTTGAAAATCTGTTCAGATGGCCCAGTCTTCCCGAGAGGAGTAGTTGCACTATGAACCGTTTAAAAGTAGAACTACCAGGTCTAACATTAAAAAACCCAATCATTCCGGCATCAGGTTGCTTCGGTTTTGGTCAAGAATTTGCAAACCTTTACGATTTATCCAAACTTGGTGCCATTATGATCAAAGCTACAACTTTGGAGACACGAAGAGGGAATCCAACACCTCGTGTAGCAGAAACTTCTTCTGGAATGTTAAATGCAATCGGATTACAAAATCCAGGTTTAGCACATGTGATGGAATATGAATTACCTTGGCTTGAACAATATGATGTTCCGATTATTGCAAATGTAGCTGGAACAGAAACTTCTGATTATGTAGCTGTCGCAGAAAAAATCTCAACAGCACCAAATGTTAAAGCATTAGAATTAAATATCTCCTGTCCAAATGTAAAATGTGGTGGTATCCAATTTGGAACGGACCCAAAAACTGCTGGTGAACTTACCGCTGCTGTCAAATCAGTTTCCAGTGTGCCTGTTTATGTTAAACTATCACCTAATGTTACAAATATTGTAGATATTGCAAAGGAAGTAGAAGCAGGCGGTGCGGATGGCATTACAATGATTAATACATTAATCGGAATGCGACTTAACCCCATAACAGGAAAACCGATAATTGCAAATGGTACAGGTGGATTATCGGGTCCAGCGGTTAAACCAGTGGCCATTCGTATGGTTTACGATGTAAGTAAGCAAGTGAAAATTCCAATCATTGGCATGGGCGGTATTACAAATGCTGAGGATGTTATTGATTTCTTATCTGCTGGTGCAAGTGCTGTAGCTGTTGGTACTGCAAACTTTGTAGATCCTTTTGTGTGCCCGAATATCATTGATGAACTACCACATAAATTAGACGAATTAGCATGCGAAAAAATAACAGATATTATTGGGAGGAGCCACCGATAAATGACAAATAAGCCGATGATCGCATTAGATTTTCCATCAGAAGAGAATGTCTTTAACTTTCTCTCTCAGTTTCATGAACCATTATTTGTGAAAGTTGGCCTAGAACTCTATTTACAAGAGGGTCCGTCCATCATTAAAAAAATAAAAGAACAAGGACACGAAGTTTTTCTAGATTTAAAACTTCATGATATTCCAAATACGGTTAAATCAGCAATGAGAGGTTTAGCAAAATTAGGTGTAGATGTTGTAAATGTTCATGCTGCAGGTGGAAGTTCGATGATGAAAGCAGCTTTAGAAGGTTTACAAGAAGGGACGCCTGCTGGAAAGAAACGTCCTGCATTAATCGCGGTGACACAGCTTACATCAACTACCGAAGAACAAATGCAACTCGAACAAAAAATAGCAACAACACTAGAAGAATCTGTACTTAACTATGCCAAGCTTGCAAAAGAATCAGGACTTGATGGCGTTGTTTGCTCGGTTTTAGAAGCAAAAGCAATTGAAGAAGTATGTGGTAAAGAATTTTTAAAAGTTACACCAGGGATTCGCTTAACAGGTGGTGCATCACATGATCAAAAACGTGTGGCAACACCCGCATTTGCTAAAGAAAATGGCTCAACACATATCGTTGTAGGACGTGCCATTACACAGGCCGATGATGTAGTAGAAGCGTATCACACAGTACAAGCACAATGGGGAGGACAATAACATGACAATTCAAAAAGAAGTAGCACAAGGATTATTAGAGGTAGGGGCAGTCGAATTAAGTCCTAAAGATTTATTTACATGGGCATCAGGAATTAAATCACCAATTTATTGTGATACTCGACTAACTATCTCCTATCCGAAAGTACGTAAAACAATTGCGAATGGTCTTGCTGAATTGATCAAAGAAAACTTCCCTGAAACAGAAGTTGTTGCAGGTACAGCGACAGCAGGTATTCCACACGCTGCTTGGGTGAGTGATATTTTAGATTTACCAATGGTATATGTCCGTTCAAAACCAAAAGACCACGGTCGTGGTAATCAAACAGAAGGTAAACTTCACGAAGGCCAAAAAGTAGTCGTTGTGGAAGATATTATTTCAACAGGTGGTTCAAGTATTACAGCAGTAGAAGCACTTCGTCGTGAAGGAGCAGAAGTACTAGGAGTTGTCTCAGTCTATTCTTACATGTTACCTCGCGCGCAAGAAAACTTTGATCAAGTTGGTGTATCATATAAAAGTCTATCAAACTTCGAAGCATTAGTTGAAGCAGCAAAAGAAAATGGTGCGATTCAAGAAGAAGATATTCCAGG
>DATMJF010000406.1:0-2963 GCA_035554455.1 Rummeliibacillus sp. | reverse complement strand
TCCAATGTTAATTGAAAATAGATTGATTTTCAATAGAAGCTCTATAATTGAGAATGGATTTCACTACGGCTGACGTAATAACTTAATTTCTTTGTAAATTAATATATCTTTATTATCAATAAGATGTAATTTTCTTATTTAGTTTTTAGACAAATGAATCGCTAAAACAACAAAATTATACCTTTTATTTCAGACTGTAGACAAACTCGAGGAAATTTAGTTTACCTACAAAAGACCGTTGATTTCCACTGCGGGCGGACGCTTTCCGCGGGCGGGGCCGAGCCGCTTCCCTCGCGTTGCTCAGTCCAGGGTCTCGACTGTCCCGCTTTTCCCGCTGGAGTCGCCACCCTCCGCTCCAATCAACTGGATACTTAAATGAACAATATAATATACTCAAACTATAAAATCAACAATACTTTCGATGTGTTGAACCATGATGACGAAAAATCAAATCAATGAACGTATACTAACGATTGATCAATTATTAGCGCAAAACTATTTAGTGCGTAAACTGAATGCGACGATTGATTACAAGTCGATAATACAACATTACGTTTGGCTCTTTGTGTAAAGTTTGCTAGCACGAATTCAACTATCTATCCATACATATTTAATAGCGCCTTTCAAAAGAAAAAAGCTATCTCCATTCTATTTAAAATGTCCTCATAAAAGGATCCATTTTAAACAGGAGATAGCTTTTCTTCCTATTAATATATTATTGTGCTATTGCTTGTGTAAGAAGATATGCGTTCACGCTTTCAGCTACATTTCTACCTTCGTTAATAGCCCATACAATTAAACTTTGACCACGTCTTGCGTCACCCGCTGCAAAAACGCCTTCTACATTTGTTGAATACGTTTTTCCATTGGCTTTAATTTTATTATTTGTGACTTGAACTCCAAATTGTTCTGCAACTCCATGCTCTGTACCTTCAAAACCAATTGCGACAAAGACATAATCTGCCGGCCAAACCTTTTCAGTGCCAGGTAATTCATTAAAATATTCATAACCTTCATCGCTAATGATTTTTTCCATTTGAATTGTGTGTAATTCTTTCAGTTTTCCATTACTGTCTGCAACGATTTTCTTCGTTTGAATACAATATTCACGTGGATCACGACCATATTTTGCATCAACTTCTGCATAAGCATAATCCAATTTATAAACATGCGGGTTTGTTGGCCAAGGATTATCAGTTGAACGATTTTCAGGCAGTTGTGGATGCTTCCCAAATTGGAAGACCGTTTTACAATTTTGTCGAATAGCAGTTGCCACGCAGTCAGCACCTGTATCACCGCCACCAATGACAATGACATTCTTGCCTTTCATATCCAAGAATTGACCATCTTCAAAATTAGAATCAAGTAAACTTTTAGTTGTAGAAGTTAAATAATCCATTGCAAGAACAACACCTTCTGATTCGCTCCCTTCCATTCGAAGGTGGCGTTGTTTTGTTGCTCCTGTGCAAAGAATGACTGCATCAAATTGTGCTTTCAATTCATCCGCTGTTACGTCGTTACCGATTTCTGTATTTAAGATAAAGTGAACACCTTCATCTGATAGTAATTGTACACGTCTTGCTACAACTTCTTTTTCTAATTTCATATTCGGAATTCCGTAAGTGAGTAGACCACCAGCACGGTCTGATCTTTCGAATACTGTTACGGAATGTCCTTGCTGATTAAGTTGGTCTGCTGCTGCTAAACCTGCAGGACCAGAACCAACCACAGCTACTTTTTTACCTGTTCGGCGTGCGGGAATACGAGGTGTAATCCAGCCATTTTCAAATCCTTTATCAATAATTGCACGCTCAATACTTTTAATCGCAACTGCAGGATCTGAAATAGCTAAAGTACAGGAGCCTTCACACGGTGCAGGACAAACTCTTCCTGTAAATTCCGGGAAGTTATTTGTTAAAAGAAGACGATCAAGAGCTTCTTTCCATTTACCATGGTAGACTAAATCATTCCATTCAGGAATTACATTGTGAATAGGACAGCCGGCAGCAGAACCACGAATCTCCATTCCCATATGACAAAACGGTGTACCACAATCCATACAACGAGCACCTTGGATTTGAAGAGCTTCATCTGTTAATCGTGAAGCATATTCTTTCCAATTTTTTATACGCTCTAGTGGTGGCTGTTCTTTCCCTTTTTCTCGACTATATTCCATAAATCCAGTAGGTTTCCCCATCTAGAACCCCTCCTCTTACTTATTGGAAAGCACTAAATCCTTTTTAGGTGAATTTGCTAAAAATGCTTTCATCGTTGCTTGGTCTTCTGATAATCCTTGTGCTTCAAATTCATTAATACGGTTTAACATTTTTTTATAATCTGTAGGAACTACTTTAATAAAGCGACCTACATATTGTGTCCAGTTATTTAAAATTTGTTTTGCTTTTGTACTTTCTGTGTAGTGAACATGTTGTTCTAAGAGTTGGTGAAGAATTGCCTCATCCTCTTTGGAATGAACACCTTCAAAACCAATCATTTCTGGGTTACATTTTGCTTTGAATTCTTGGAGATCTTCTGGTAATACATAAGCAATACCACCTGACATACCAGCTCCGAAGTTTTTACCTACATTACCTAAGATAACAACACGACCACCTGTCATATATTCACAGCCATGATCTCCGATACCTTCAACTACTACATTTGCACCACTATTACGAACTGCAAAACGTTCTCCGGCACGACCATTGATGTAAGCTTCACCACTTGTTGCACCATATAAGCATACATTCCCAGCGATAACATTCGTTTCTGATTGACCTCGTAATGGTGAGCTAACAACGACTTTACCGCCTGATAAACCTTTTCCGAAATAATCATTTGCATCTCCATCAACATGCATTAACATTCCTCTTGGGATAAATGCACCAAAGCTTTGACCGGCAGAACCTGTAAAGTTCAGTGTAATGGTATCGTCAGTAAGTCCTCTAGCTCCGTAACGTTTC
>DATMJF010000405.1:0-4038 GCA_035554455.1 Rummeliibacillus sp. | reverse complement strand
GATAGTCAGCTGCTGACATACCAAGCATAACCCAGGTTACTCCACCTATCGTAAAAGTAGGGATAAATAGTAATGAATAGAGCATTGGAGTTGTAAACACAATTTTTCCTCTCCAAAGTGTAAATAACCAGTTGAAAATCTTAACCCCAGTCGGAACGGCGATTGCCATGGTTGTAATGGAGAAGATACTGTTTGTAAAAGCTCCTTGTCCCATCGTAAAGAAATGATGCGTCCAAACTAAGAATGAGAGGAAGGAGATAATCACCATTGAGCCAACCATAGATTTATATCCATAAAGGTTTCGGCGAGCAAAAGTGGCGATAATCTCACTGTAAATTCCGAAAGCTGGTAAAACTAGTATATAAACTTCAGGATGTCCCCAGACCCAGAAGAAATTGGCCCAAAGCATATCCATACCACCATTTGCTAATGAGAAGAAATTAGTTCCAAATAAGCGGTCCATAGTTCCCATAACAAGTGCTATTGTTAATACAGGAAAAGCGAAAACGATAATAATATTAGCTACAAAAGCAGACCATGTAAACATGGGCATTTTCATTAATGTCATACCAGGTGCTCTCATTTTAAGAATCGTTGTAATCATGTTAATACCAGTCATTAATGTACCCATACCCGAAATCTGTAGAGCGAACAAATAATAGTTAGTTCCTACTGATTGACTATAATCGTTATTCGCTAGAGGAAAGTAATTTGTCCAACCAGAATCAGGTGAACCACCAATAACAAAAGAAATGTTTAAGAGCATTGCTCCCATAGCGAATAACCAAAAGCTTAATGCGTTTAATCTAGGGAAAGCTACGTCACGAGCTCCGATTTGTAATGGAACAACGAAGTTCATAAATGCCATAATGAATGGCATTGCCATAAATATAATCATAACAGTCCCATGGGTAGTGAATATTTCATTATAATGCTGAGCATCAAGTAACTTATTTTCTGGTACAGCCAGTTGAGCTCGCATCATAATCGCATCCACTCCACCACGGAAAAGCATAAGTAATGCAGAGACTAAATACATAATACCAATTCGCTTATGATCAACTGTTGTTAACCATTCACGCCATAGATAGCCCCACTTTTTAAAATAAGTTAAACCTGCAATGATTGCTATAATCGTAAGTCCAATAGCAACCATTGATGCATAGATCGCTGGATTTGGATGTGGTATAGCAAATCGTTCTAAGAAATTCATACGATTAATACTCCTTTCAAGATGAGTTGTATAGTAAAATAGTGGAATTTTAAATATTTAATGATAGATTAGATCATTCATCATCAGAATCAGATTGTTCATTTATAGAATTAACTTCTAATTCTGAAGAACTAGAAAACCTGTTTACTGATCACCATTTTCACCATCTGGTGCCGGACGAAAAGTTAAGTGAGTTCCATTAAACGAAGATTCACCAACATGACCTGGCTTGAGTAAAGTATCAAATTTTTCTTTTGTTATTTCTTGAGATGTATTTTTAACTTTCTTTACCCATCCATCAAATTTTTCCTGATTCACTGCTTCAACTTTAAAAGTATTTTCAGCAAACCCTTTACCACTAAAACTTGCATTTCTTCCCATATACTCACCTGGCGTATTGGCAGCTAAATGCAAAGTATTAACCATATCTGACATTGCATATTTTTGTCCTCCAAGTTGTGGAATCCAGAAACTCGTAATAGGTCCGTATGAGTAGAGTTTAAACTCAATTGGGCGATCAACAGGAATATATAAATAGTTAACCGTTTCAATATTTTCCTTTGGATAGCTGAAGTGCCACTTCCAGTTTGATGTTGCAGCATAAATGACAAGAGGTTCTTTATCCTTATATACAGCAGGTGTTGCTTCAACTTTATAGTTACTTTGAACTGAAATAATTGACATAAATAAAACGATCAATACTGGTATCCCAACGCAAATCAATTCAACCTTTGTACTCCCTTTAATGTAGGGAGGTTTATAGTCTTTACTTTGTTTAGACGCGCGGAATTTAACTAACATATAAGCTAAGATTACATAAACAACGATAAGGATAACGGACATAATCCAAACCGATAGCATAATATCCTTAGCTTGTATTTGACCCTGAGGCCCTTTTGGATCCAATACTAACAACGGTTTACACCCTGTTAATATAGTGACGATAGTGAAAAGGCTTATTAAACTGATCCATCTTTTTTTCATAGACAAACCCCTTTCAAGTTTTCTTGAATGTTTTATAGGCTAATAAGGGTTTGTATGGAATTTAATTCACAATTCGAGTTTTATATTAGTTGCATAAAAATTGAAAGGCAAGAAAATATGAAATCTATCACAGAATGTTCTAAAACGAAAAAATTTATTTTGATATAATTTTTTTATGAAAAAAGTGATTATATCAGGCTTTGATTGTGTATGAAGAGGTTTAAAAAGCGAAGTGGATGGTTAATATAAATGTCAAATGGATGGTCAATTATGAGTGAAATTTATATAAAATGATTTTTTATATTCTTTTTCTTTGTCGAATATATGAGTAAATTGAAATAATTTTAATTCGACAAAATAAAGTTCAGGATAAATTTATATTGAAATCCCACTTTTTTTAGGATTTTAACAATTAGGAATATCAAGGAGAGAGTATATATGGATTGGGAACCAGATAGAAAATCAAAAAAAGCTATCTATAAACAACTAGCCGAATATATTGAAAAGGGAATAGCAGATGGCACATTTCCAGCTGATAAACCCTTACCATCTGAGAGATTTTTAGCTAAAAAATTTAATTTAAACAGAAGCACTGTGGTAAGTGCATATGATGAAGTAGAATCAAATGGGCTGATTGAAAGAAATAGAGGAAGTGGTACTACCATCAGTAAAGACATATGGGGTATTACAAAGAAACGTATACCTAGTTGGAACAGATATATTGAAGCGGGGTCTTTTTTACCAAATTTACCAGTAACTCAGATAATAAGAAGAGAAACGGTTGAACATAAACTTATAAATTTAGCAAGCGGAGAATTGTCAGAAGATCTTTTCCCGATGAATTACTTAAGGGAGATCACTTCAACACGTTCATTTATTGGGAGTCTAGGATATGATCATCCACAAGGAAATGCAATATTTAGAGAAACGATAACAAAACATGTGAAACAGTATCGTCAAATCGAAACTGATCCCTCCTCAATTCTCATTACATCCGGTGCGCAACAAGCCTTACATTTAATCGTGCAGTGTTTGTTAAAACCCGGAGATGCAGTTGCGTTAGAAGATCCTTCATACAGTTATAACCTTCCAATTTTCAAAACAGCAGGCATTAAAATACATTATTTATCGGTGAACGAGGATGGCATCAATCCAGATGACGTAGAATCATTATATAAAAAACATCGAATAAGAATGATATTTTTAAATCCTGATTTTCAAAACCCTACAGGTTCTGTAATGAGTGAAAAGAAAAGAAAAGATATTTTAGACATATCCTCCAAATTTGGAATACCAGTAGTAGAAGACGATCCATATAGTTTAACAGCTTTTACTGGAAAAAAGATCCCTACACTTAAATCGATGGATATTAACGGAAATGTGTTATATATTAGTTCATTATCCAAAATTGTCGCTTCAGGATTAAGAATTGGCTGGATTATTGGGCCCAAATCAGTAATAGAAAGATTATCCGATGCTAAACAGCAAATAGACTTTGGTCATTCAAGCTTTACACAATGGATTGCTAATGATTTTTTAGAATCAGAAAAATTCCATTCTCATATGAATAAATTAGTCAGGGAATTAGAAAAAAGAAGAAATCAAATTGTTAAAAGCCTAAATCATTATTTAAAGGATCAGGTGGAATTTTCTGTTCCTCAAGGAGGGATTCATATCTGGTGTAAAATCTTAAAAGACTATAATGAAACCCAATTACTTGAGGAATCAATTAAAAGAGGAGTAATTTATGTTCCAGGTTCTACAATTGGATCTAAAAAAAATTTTGTGCGTTTTACTTTCGGAAGGGCTGATGAAAAATCAATTGAAGAAGGAATCAAAAG
>DATMJF010000404.1:0-4574 GCA_035554455.1 Rummeliibacillus sp. | reverse complement strand
GCTATGGTACAGAAGATCAAAAAGCATTTTTTTTACCCAAAATCACAAATGGTGAATGCTTTTTTGCTATTGGTTTAAGTGAGCCAAATAGTGGTTCAGATCTAGCATCAGTAAGTACAAAAGCTGAAAAAGTAGATGGTGGTTGGATTGTCAATGGTTCGAAAACCTGGACAAGTAATGCTCATGATGCTCATTATATGATCACACTTGTAAGAACGGAGCCATTTGATGGAGTCAAAAAGCATAATGGTTTAAGCCAACTCATTATCGACTTACATGCAGAAGGTGTTAGCATTGTACCGATAAAATATTTAACGGGAGAGCATCATTTTAATGAAGTATTTTTCGAAAATGTTTTCGTTCCGGATAATAGAGTTGTTGGAACACTTGGGGACGGCTGGAAGCAAGGCCTTGCTGAATTAGCATTCGAACGCAGTGGCCCTGAACGAATTTTAAGTACTTTCCCACTCCTAGAAGAATTAATCGCTGAATTAAAACGTCAAAATGATATAGAAGGATTAACACATGTATCAAAACTGGTTGCACAATTATGGAGTTTAAGAAATTTATCAATTGGTGTTGCAAAAGTACTTGAAGAAGGTGGAGAAGTTGCAATCCCAGCAGCTTTAGTGAAAGCGATTGGAACAAAATTTGAGCAAAGTATTCCTGAAATTGCACGGTTATTAGTCACAACTTATCCACGAAAAGATGCAGATCGTAAATTGGATCGCTTACTCGCAGAATCCATTTTACATTCTCCTGGTTTTACAATTCGGGGAGGTACAACAGAGATACTATATGGAATCATTGCGAAAGGGGTTGTTGCTGGATGAGTGAAATTAAAGATATGTTGATCGATGTAGTCGAGAAAATTTTTAAAGACCATGTACAGAAAGAAACTGTTGACCTCGTTGAGGAAGGAAAGTGGGCAGAAAACGTATGGTCAATATTAAATGATAATGGAATGTTGGGCGTTGCCATCTCGGAAGATGCAGGTGGTGCAGATGGGGATTTAGAAGATCTACTGAACATTTACCGTCTAGTTGGAAAATATGCTGTTCCGATTCCATTTGTTGAATATACACTTGCCAACTTTTTATTGGAGCTTGTTAAACTGCCTATAACAGATCGAAAAGTAACGTATACAGTAAATACCAATGAGAAATTAATTTTTACAGGCGATCAAAAGGTAAGAGGTACATTAACGAATGTCCCTTGGGCTCGACATGCTGATGAGCTTGTCGCAATCGCAAAAGGGGAGGAAGGCGACTATCTAGTAAAAGTAGCCCTAGAAGATACGATTCTAGAACAAAATATAAATCTATCTTGCGAACCACGCGATACAGTAATACTTGAAAATGTAAAAATATTACACAAAAGTATTGCAGCCCTTACACTGGAACAATTGCAAACCATTATGTATGTTGAAACGGCTGCAAAGGTTTCCTTGATGGCAGGCACAATTGAAAAAATAAATGATTTAACGGTACAGTACACGAAAGAACGGGAGCAATTTGGACGTCCAATTCATCGTTTCCAGCTTGTACAAGAACATCTAGCATTGTTAGCTGGTGAAACAGTAATCATTAAATCAGCTGTAGATAATATGATTGCAGCGTTAGTAGAAAATCGTCATCAAAATGAAGTAATACTTACAAGACTTCGTATAGATGAAGCAATTAAGACAGTTTCCACTTCAGCACATCAAGTTCATGGGGCAATCGGTGTTACACATGAACATAATTTACATCAATATACACGACGACTGTGGTCTTACCGTGATGAAGGTGTTACTCAATCTGAATGGAGTAAAATTTTGGCAAATCAACTACTCCAATCAGATGAAAGTCTTTGGGAGAGTTTAACAATTGCAAAGAAAGTTTACCAAACATATTAAGGGGGACTATAGATGACTGACTTATTATTTGATGTCCAGGATCATATTGCCACAATCACTTTAAACCGTCCTAACAGCATGAATGCTTTTAGTGAAGAAATGATATTAAATTGGATTCACGCATTGGAAACTGTTCGCGATTCGGATGATATTCGGGTTTTAATCGTAAAAGGGAATGGTAAATGCTTCTGTGCAGGTGGCGATATTAAGGCGATGGGGTCTGATAAAGGCTTCTTTGAAAGTTCTGATGATGTAACATCAACAGCACTTGCGCGAAAAAATTCTTTATGGAAGAAAATTCAGCGTGTGCCATTATTACTAGAAGAAATCGATAAGCCAGTGATTGCACAAGTTCATGGGTTTGCCTTTGGAGCAGGATTAGATATGGCTTTAATGTGTGATATTCGAATTGTTGCAGAGACTACTAAATTATCAGAAAGTTACGTTAACGTTGGCATTGTCCCTGGTGATGGTGGTGCCTATTTTCTACCGAAACTTGTTGGAATTGATCAAGCATTAGACATGCTTTGGACTGCACGAGTATTAACTGCTCAAGAAGCAAAAGAGAAAGGGCTTGTTACTTTTGTCGTTCCAGATCACGAGCTTGAACAATTTACACTTGAATATGCATCGAAATTAGCAAATGGACCAGCAACAGTCATCCAACTCACTAAACGAGCTGTGTACCAAAGTCAATCTATGAGTTTACGTTCATCTTTAGATTATATTTCATCGAAAATGGGTCTAGTGACAGAATTGCCTGATTACAAAGAAGGCGTAAAAGCAGTGGTTGAAAAGAGAAAATCGGTATTCAATAAGTAATTCATAGAGGCGTTATTTTCGTCCACGCTCTATGTTATTAGAATGCGGAAGCAGCTTGTTATTGACAATAAGAGAGCTACAGAAAAATCGATGAGAGTAGGTGATAAATGATGAAACAGCCATTAGAAGATGTACGTATTTTAGACTTATCTCGTGTCTATGCAGCACCAGCTGGATCAATGATCTTGGCAGATTTAGGAGCAGAAGTAATTCGTGTGGAGCATCCAAATGGTATGGATAGTACGCGTGATTGGGGACCGTTTACGAATGACCAAAGTACGTACTATCTTTGTGCGAATAGAAACAAAAAGTCAATCATATTAAATTTGAAAGAAGAAAATGATCGTCAAGTTTTTAAAGAGTTACTGTTAGATGCAGATATCATTCTTGAAAATTTCAAAACAGGCGATATGGAAAGAATGGGCTTAGGATATGAGGACTGTAAGAAATTAAATCCGAGAATCATTTATTGCTCGGTTACTGGCTTTGGTCATACTGGTCCATTGGCTACTGAACCGGGTTTTGATCCAGTTATTCAGGCAATGAGTGGATTAATGGATGTAACTGGTGCAATAGATGGGGAGCCGACAAAAGTAGGCATACCGATTGCAGACATTTTGACATCACATTATGTAGCCATCAGCATTTTAGCTGCATTACGAATGCGTGATTTTACAAATGAGGGCCAATGTATTGATTTATCCTTATTAGATGTACAAATTAGCAACTTGGCGAATGTCGCAAGTAGTTATTTAAACGGAGGAACAATTTCGAAAAGGCTTGGAAATAGCCATAATAATGTTGCACCCTATCAAGTATTTCAATGTTCAGATGGTCCTTTAATGGTCTGTGTCGGAAATGATCGTCAATTTGAAAAGTTTTGTAAGATGATTGACAGAGAACAATGGGCTCAAGATGAGCGTTTCAAAACAAATACGAAAAGGAAAGAGAATGAAAGGGAGCTAGTTGAAAAAATAGCAGAAATCCTACTTCAAAAAACGAGAGATGAGTGGATTGAACAATTACAAAACTTTAAAATTCCAGGTGGCCGTGTAAATACAATTGCTGAAGCTTTAGAACAGCCGCAACTAATTGCACGAGATATGATTGGAGAAATAGAACATCCGCAATATGGGAAAGTGAAATTCATTAAGAACCCTATGCAATTTTCAGGATTAAACATTGATTATAAATTAGCACCGCCGATTCTTGGTGAGCATACCAATCAATTTTTTCATATTGCTACGGAAAGTAAAAATGGATAATGTCAATTTATATTAACCAATCATCGAATAACTCTGATATAGTAAGAGAAGAAAAATGATAGAGAGCCGGTGGTTGGATGTACAAAGAAAATAATAGCAATAATTACACCATGCAGTCCGTGCAGAAGGCTATTAAGGTATTAAATGCATTTAGTAAAGAAGAACCCCAGCTTTCATTGACCGAACTGCATAAAAAAACAGGTATTGCGATATCCAGTCTACAACGATTCCTTACTACACTAGTATGTGAAGGATTTCTTCATAAGGATGAAAGAACGAAACAATATCAATTGGGATTATCCTTACTTTTTCTAGGAAGACTTGTAGAAGAAGAATCTAGCTTATTAACAGTTGCAAAACCAATATTAAGCAAATTAAATGAATCAACGGGTGAGAGTGTATCTCTAAACGTAATTGATGGAAAAGAGCGTAGATGTATATTAAACTTTGAAAGTACATTTGCCTTAAGCACCAAAACTTATGTAGGGGATTCATCTCCACTTTATGCTGGTGCTTCTTCAAAAAGTTTGCTTGCTTTTTTACCTATAGATGAGTTTGAACAATATTTAGAGGAAGTTGAGTTAATTGGA
>DATMJF010000403.1:0-3775 GCA_035554455.1 Rummeliibacillus sp. | reverse complement strand
TAAACCATTTAACTTTACCTTGTTCCATAATTGTTGCCTCCTAGTGTGGATATCCACACAATATGTTACTATCCTTGCTCAAATACCTTAGACGAAAAACAAAATGCTTTTCTCAATCTGAAATATAACAAAAATAATTCTTCTTAAGAATAACAGTTATTTTATGAAATAGCAAATATTTTTAAGGACAAGAAAGTATATATTAAATAAAATGCTTCAACGTTCCTGCTCCGTTAACACAAGAAGCGATTGCACTAATTGAACAATCGCACCCGTTCGAAGAAAAAAAATAACAACATTACTTATTTTAGGGGATTTCACAGAAAGTAGTAAAGGTATTGAAAAATCATGGTTTTAATGATCTCGTATGAAGACGATGGGAGTCGTACCCCTATCTCTAAAGAATGCTTTAATATCAGAATTTATAAGGATTTTTAACTGCTTTTTTAGTTCAAAGTTTCAGGTGTAGCTGTTAAGAAAATTTTTATAGAATCACATTCATTTATATAATTCCAACTGTACATAGTTTAAAATGAAAATGCTGAATCCATCACAAAATAATGCGATTCATCTAAGATCAATACGTCATATTCTATAGGTATATAAGCATTAATTGTTTCATTATTTATTAGCATATTCAGTTCTTGATAAGACATAAATTTTAAATTTCGGTATTTACGTTCATATTTATTTTTCAGTTGTTTACCTAACGCTTTACGATTATACATATAAAACACTGTTAAACCTTCACGTGCTGCAAATGGAAGGTATAAATCTAAAATAAGTGATGTTTTACCACTTCCGCACTCACTGAAGATACCCCAGTTATATTGTTTGTTCCATTGTTTAAATTGTTTTTCTGTAAATTCTTCTGTTAAATATTTCATATTAAATTACTCTCCATTTCACTTTTCCTATGACAATGGAGTTATATGGATTTGATCTAAAAATGTAAAAGAAAAATGGACAATTTTTGAGTATCCTGTATATAAAGTAACCACAACAATTTGCGACTTATTATAATAGACTATTTTTGAGTTAATTCTATATAAAGTAATTCAATCTTTTATTGTCTTAATATTAATTAATAATAATAATATCTAAAAAAACAATTAAAACGGTGAGTGAAATTTATTTCACGAACAAGGACATGCGATAGTTGGACTTAATCACTCATATGGGTATTAGGAGTGAAAAACGGACATATTCATCAGCTATATCCTGTGAAAAAATAAAGGAGAATTATTAAATGAAAATCAAAACTTATATATATATTCGAGAAGAAGATAAGTTTATAAATATTGAGAAAAAAGAAGAAATAAAAGAAATTATTGCTATAAAAAAAGATGTTTTTGAAGATGGGTTATTAAATTTAGATGGTGTTATTGTATTTGAAAACGGTGTTCATGGAAAAATTGAAGATTTTGAAGCATATGATGATATTGATTCATTATGGTATTTTTATAAAAATGCATTAGAAAATTTCTTAGAAAATGGAGAAGGTGAAATTTATTTCCCTAATACACCTATCGAAATTAAGTTTGAAAAGAAAAATAAAAGTAATTTACTCTTATCAGTAGATGAACAGCTTTTAATTAGCGATACTAAAGAATTTATTGAAGCATTCTATGAAAAAGGAAATGAGTTTGCGGATTTTCTAGATTATATTTCAGATTACACTTATAAAAGTGATTTTAGAAGAGATTTAGAAAAGCTAAAAAAATATAGATAGCATTGTAAGAAGAGACGCTCATTAATTTGAGTGTTTTTTTTATTTTCTTCTAAAATCTCTTTTACTCTTTTATGTTGAAATGCCTATAACCTAAGTAGAAATCATATCCAACAAAGAAAAATTAGGATGATTGAAAAGACTAGAGACTACTTTTTCTTTATTTTGAAATAGCTTGTTCAATTTAATTAAGTTACCTTTCCACTTTAGATAATTCATTTACTAACTCATCATCCATCATAATGCTTCTATAAAATAAAAATAGCGCCAACTTCTATTTAATAGAAATCGGCACTTCGTTTATTCGCTATACGATTAGCGTGACGCTTTTGGTGGTTGACATACGTCACATTTACGTTGGTTATTATTTTTAAATTTCGTAAATGTTTTTTCAAAGTTGCTACCACATGCACATTTAAATAGTAACTTTTGAGAAAAACCGTGATATTCCGTCGATAACAACTTACTTTCCGAATTTTTCTCAACAAATTCTTTAATTTTACCGATCGTCCATCGTTTATTCATTCTCTTACACCTCCATATTTTATCGCTAGGCGGAGGCTTTTCTTGGCATCCGTTCAATTATGAGCAAAAGTCGTAATTATCCTATGTTCAGTTTTTCATTATAACACGAGCTAGCACACAATTAAACAAATCGTTATTTTGAGCGCGTACTAGTGTAGCTTTGAGATAAAGTTTGATTAAATTATCAATCTTAGCCTTGATATGAGAACAAATAAAAAGAGCATGTTATGAAAAAAGATTGTTCAAAACATACTCTAATTTAAGATGATGAATTAACTATTAACTTCTGTAAAAAAGTTTGATTATTTTTGAAATCCTTGTTTCACTAAACACCCGTTAGATTAAATAGAAGCTCATGAACTATAAGGCTTTAAATCTTTTTTTAAATAGTAATGCTGATGATCTCTACCTACATTATTTATACTTCCAAACACTTGATATCCATTCTTTTCGTAAAAACCTAATGCTTGAAAACTCAATGTATCTACTTTAATGAAATCACATTCTTTTTCTAATGCGATCTTCTCAATTTCTAATAATAATTTCTTGCCAAATCCCGATTTTCTTATATCCTCATCTATCATAAAAGTATGAATCTCTAACCAATTCCAACATACTTCACCAAGTATTCCACCACGAACAGTGCCTTCTTCATCTTTAAGAAATAAACAGATTTCTTCGTATCTCCCTCCCAAATCTATTGGGAAGTGCTTTAAATTAAACTTATAAAGTTCATCGTTAATATATTGTTTATTCTTTTCATTTATTTCTTTAGTAATATGAAGATTCATGTTCATCCCCTATTCTGCTATTATAATAAATTCATTCTAGTATGTTCTAAAAGATTGTTTTATTAAAGTTCTCTCTTATATATGTTTATTCTAAGATCGTTGTTTAATAAATTAAAGACTAATGTGAGATGAATGGTGCTTTATGGACGTACTTGGGATTATCTATATTATCAATGATAAAACTGGCTATATCTTGATTACTAATTTTTGTACCAGGCATATCAGTAAGATTTTCCTTTATAACGTCTGTTTTTAAACTATCTATCACAAACGGCAGTCTAATTAGTGTCCATTCAATCTGTTTATTATTGATCAAAATCTCCCATTCGGATTTTTTATCCGCCATCATTTTAGTAAAGAAAATTTCAAACATTTTTGAGCCAAATCGATTCAAAATGTTCTTTTTATCACTGTTAATAGTTAGAGAACCTCCAGAAACACCAATATAACGACTAATTTTTAAATCTTTCATTATTTCAAGAATATTTTTGGTTACATTGCTATACATAGGTACTTCTTTGAGTGGTTGACCGAATGTATTAATAACAATTTTACAATCATTAAGTAGTTTACGTATCGTATAAATATCTTGAATTTGTCCCTCAACTATCTCAAGACTATCATCTCTGTACTTAAATCTTTCTGGATTCCTAACTAGCATACGAACTTGATAGCCTTTCTTAATTGCAATACTTGCTATATGACGACCTACCTTCCCCGTTCCCCCAAT
>DATMJF010000402.1:0-9801 GCA_035554455.1 Rummeliibacillus sp. | reverse complement strand
CACAATGATGTTTTGGTTCCATATGATTGCACCCCCATCCGCAATGGTGTTGCGGTGCAACAAACTGTGGACATGGCATTGGCATCGGTACTGGCATCGGTACTGGCATTGGCATTGGCATCGGCTGTGGACATGGTTCGCAAGCAGGTTGTTGATATTCTTTTTGCGGTTGAATAATGAATTCCTCCTCGTGTTGTTCGATCATTTCGATTCTCGCTCTGACGGGGCGGGCTTCTTCAAATGGATGTACATGTGGTATTGGCTTTGGTTCTACAATTGGGATAGGTATCGGCTGTATTATTTGTACAGGTGGCTGCACCGGTTGTGCAATTGGATGCTCCTTCGGTAACACTCTCGGTTGTTCTTTGGGATGTGCGATTGGATGCTCCTTTGGAATTACCCTCGGTTGCTCTTTTGGATGTGCGATTGGATGCTCCTTCGGCATTACCCTCGGTTGCTCTTTTGGATGATGTTCTTTTGGATGCATGATTGGATGCTCCTTTGGTTTTGGTGCCATCCTCGGTTGTTCTTGTGGTTGCACATGGTGTACTGGTTGTTCCTTAGGGTGTACTTGATGAACTGGCTGTTCTTTTGGATGCGCTCTATGATGCTCTATATGTGTGTTCTTAGGCTGTTCTTTTTTAGGCGCATCAGGCAAAAATAATTCCATCCCTGGAACGATGTAATCAGGATTTGCTAAATGGGCGTTTAATCTTTTCATATCCTCGAAAGAAATACCGTATTGTCTTGCAATTTTCCAGAGTGTTTCGCCCTTTTTGACAGTATGAACGCGCACGCTTTTCCTCCTTCCGTCTCTATACAATATGAAAAGCATCTTTATTTGGACACTCGAATCTTATTTGTTTACGCCTTTCATGTTACACTATGTATGTAGAAGTACTATTTATGCTTGTATTTTGGGGTGTTATTTATGAAAAAATTACTTGGTGAAGAGCGAAGAGCATTTTTATTAAATTTATTAAAAGTAGAAGGTAAGGCTATTACAGGTACTGAATTCGCAAAAAGAACAAATGTATCAAGACAAGTAATCGTCAATGATATTGCCTTACTTAAAGCACGAAACGAACCGATTGTCGCAACGAGTCAAGGATATCTATATTTTAATCAGCAAGCAAGCGTACAAATTTGCGAACGACAAATAGCTGCTTACCATACATCTGATCAAACTGAAGAGGAACTAAATACATTGGTAGATGCAGGAATTACGGTAAAAGACGTCACCGTTGAACACCCTGTTTATGGAGAAATAACAGCCAATATTATGGTAAAAAACCGATATGAGGTTCAACAATTTTTGAAAAAGCTACAAGAAACAAACGCAAGTCCATTGATGGCTTTAACAGATGGTGCACATCTGCACACCATTTCGGCTCCAACTGAAGCTCAACTCGATTTAGCCGAAAAATTATTAAAAGAAAAAGGGTATCTCCTTACAAAGGATTAATTTTAAGCAGAAAAAAAAGTGTCCAACTCATTTGGACACTTTTTTTATTTCTTCTGCGGAATGTTGCTTGTATGTAAAATAGCTTCCCAATGATTTAACAGAGCAACCTAATGCAGCAAGTTCCTCCATTGCACCTTTCATCATTGGTGTATTTTCATCCTCTAACAAATCCAATATAAAGAAATAATCACCTAAACCTGTTTTTAAAGGTCGAGATTCAATTTTACTTAAATTAATTTGACGCCAAGCGAAAACAGATAATATTTGATGTAATGCACCTGAGCGATCATTTGGCAATTTTACCATCAGCGTTGTTTTGATCTGTTCTTCACGTTCTGCAAGATCAATACGTTGGTTGCTTCTAGAAAGAACGAAGAAACGCGTATGATTAAAATGGAAATCGTGAATTTTGGGTTGGACAATTTCTAAGTCATAGGTTTTAGCCGCTACCGTATTACCGATTGCCGCAATGCACTCATCAGGATGTTCGAAAACAAATTGTGCAGCTGCAGCAGTTGATGTTGTTTGATGTAATGGAATACCTCTAAAACGGTAATACAAGTATTTATGACATTGCGCTAAAGCATGAGGATGCGAATAGACACCTTGGACGTTCTCCCAATTCGCTACTTGCTTTTTATGTACCATCAAATGTTGCTCAATTGGTGATAGTACTTCTCCTATAACATATAAATTGACCTCATGAAATAAATAGTCAATAGTTAGTGGAACAGTGCCCTCTAAAGCGTTTTCTAATGGAACAATGGCTAAATCCACTTGACTATCAGCCACAGCTTCAATACATTCTGGAATTGTTTTATACGGAATCGTCCATTCGTCACGAAATAACTCTCGTGCTGCTAAATGTGTAAATGTACCTTCTGGGCCTAAAAAAGCCACTCGATTTCCCAATTCTTTAGATGCCAATTCGGTAAAGCCCCCTTATAATGCGCCTGAACTAATTACCTCTGCTGATTCTACGAAGTCTAATTTCTTGAGACTTTGAATTAACTCGTCCAACTCCACATCCATAGCTGTAACATCTAATGAAAGCGTAACATTGGCACGGCCTTGAATCGGAATCGTTTGATGGATTGTCAAGACATTACAATGTGTATCTGTAACTGTGGATAGAAGTCGAGCTAGTGTTCCTTTGCGGTCCTCTAGCTGTAGAAAAACTGTTAAAATACGTTCTTGTACAATAGAGTGAAAGGGGAAAACAGCATCTCGATACTTATAAAATGCACTTCTTGATAAATCGACCTGTTTAACAGCATCCCAAATTGAAGTGACAGCACCTGTTTGCAACAAGTGCTTCGCTTCTAATGTTTTTTGCATGGCATCTGTTAAGACATCTTCGCGTACTAAATAATAGCGTTGATCTGCTACATTTTTCATCTTTTTCCCCCCTGAATACTACTCTACAAATTCAAACTCAAATTCTAATAAGCGAACAGTATCACCATTTTCGGCGCCTCGTTCACGTAATGCTTCATCAACACCCATGCCACGTAATTGACGTGAGAAGCGTCGTACTGATTCTTCACGGCTAAAGTCCGTCATTTTGAATAGACGTTCGATTGTATATCCTGATAATACAAAGGTACCATCATCGTCACGACTAATAACATAATCTTCGCCTTTTCCTTCATGTTTATATAGAACAGTTGCATCTGTTTCTTCATCTTCAATTTCATGAAGTGGGAATTCTGGTGTTTCATCCAATAAGTCTGCAACTGCAAATAGCATTTCTTTTAAACCTTGGCGTGAAACTGCTGAGATTGGGAAGATTTGAGCATCTTCACCTATTTGGTCTTTAAATACTTTCAAGTTCTCTTCAGCGTCAGGCATGTCCATTTTATTAGCTACAATAATTTGTGGACGTTCTGTAAGTCGCATATTATATTGTTCTAATTCTTTGTTGATTGTTAAATAATCTTCGTATGGATCGCGACCTTCCATACCAGACATATCAATCACATGGACAATTACGCGTGTACGTTCGATATGACGTAGGAATTGATGTCCTAGACCAACACCTTCAGATGCGCCTTCAATAAGCCCTGGAAGGTCAGCCATAGCAAAGCTTCGTCCATCATCAATACGAACCATCCCTAAATTAGGTACGATCGTTGTAAAGTGATAAGCACCAATCTTAGGTTTTGCAGATGTAACAACTGATAGTAATGTGGATTTTCCGACACTCGGGAATCCGACTAAACCAACATCAGCTAATACTTTTAATTCTAATATAACATTAAGTTCTTGTCCTGGCTCCCCTTTTTCTGAAAGTTCTGGCGCAGGATTTGCAGGTGTAGCGAAACGCGAATTACCACGACCTCCACGACCACCTTTTGCGATGACCGCTTTTTGACCATGCTCTACTAAGTCTGCAATAACACGGCCAGTTTCTTCTTCAGTCACAACCGTACCTGGTGGCACAGAAACATAAAATTGTTCTGCTTTTTTACCATGTTGGTTTTTACTCATACCATGTTCACCGCGATCAGCTTTGAAATGGCGTTTATAACGGAAATCCATCAGTGTACGTAAGCCTTCGTCTACTACGAATACTACGTCGCCACCATGGCCACCGTCACCACCCGCTGGACCACCATTTGGTACGAATTTTTCACGACGGAAGGCTACCATACCATTGCCGCCATCTCCACCTTTAACATAAACTTTTACGTGGTCGACAAACATTAAAGACCCTCCTTCTTACTTAAAATGGCGTAGTGCCATTCTTGTTCTGAATATTGATCATCTTCAATCGCTAAAAATGGATGTTCCATTGATTGATTGAAAATTTCTTTTTGGTTCCAATGACCTTTTGCATGAAACGAAATCTCAAATTGCTTTTCTGTTGAATAGATTTGCAATGAAAGTTGCTGTTCAGCAAACGGATCTAGTGATGGATAGATGTGCGAAACAGATTGATCTAAATAATCATAAATCACTTCATCTACTCCCTCATCTACTTCATGTTCAATCATACTCTGAATCGTAACATTGAAGTTTGGGCAACGCCATCCTAATGTATGGATCCATTCAATTGTTTTAGGTAAACCTAATTTATTGATATTGAAAAAGGTTTTACATTGATCAGCAATTTCTTCAATAGATACTTTTGCCGCCTCAGTTCTACCTAAATCAAGATTGATTTTAATTAGTTGAAGTTGATTTAAAAAATCATGGTTTGCAAAACGTAGCACTTCATTTACGGTGAGTGTTTTATCGTTCGTCATGGTTCACTCTCCTTCGATGAGATGTTCATCTTACAGTATACCAATTTTCAAAATTTTTTTCTTCTATTAGAAAAAATTCGGCTTCCGCAAAATGTAGCGAAAGCCGATTTTGAACTGAGCTTACTAAATGATTTAAGGAATTCTCTAGAAAGAAAAAGGACTGCAATGAATGCAGTCCTTTTGACTTTTCATTATGCTTCTTGAGCAACAGGGTACACGCTGACTTTACGTTTATCGCGACCGTAGCGTTCGAATTTAACAACGCCATCAACTTTTGCGAATAAAGTATCGTCACCACCGCGACCTACGTTTTCTCCTGGATAAATTTTAGTACCGCGTTGACGGTATAAAATTGAGCCACCAGTTACGAATTGACCATCAGCACGTTTAGAACCTAAACGTTTTGCTTGAGAGTCACGACCGTTCTTAGTAGAACCTACACCTTTTTTAGAAGAGAAGAATTGTAAATCTAAAGATACTAGTAACATATGTTCCACCTCCTAGATCATTTTATATTTTAATTCGATAAAATCTCCATAACTAGCAACCATCGTATAATACTGGGTTACCATTGTTTGAAGAATAATTTGCAGTTTTGCATCAGTTTCAGTGTCAAGATCAGCTTGGTCGATCACACAGGATAAAAATCCTCCGTTTTCGCCCTGCTCGATACCTGGTTGTAATTGTAGGATTTGTCCAATCGCATTGACAGTACCAAAGGCAATGGCAGATGCGCCTGCACATACTAAATCGTAACCAGGGTCTCCTGAATAGGCATGACCTGAAATTTCAAATCCATAAGATTTGCGGTTTTCATCGCTATGAATTTCAACAGTGATCATCGTATCACCCCACTATTAAGCGTTGATAGCTTCAACAACTAATTTAGTGTATGGTTGACGGTGACCTTGTTTACGACGGTAGTTCTTTTTAGCTTTCAATTTGAAAACAACAATTTTTTTCGCACGGCCTTGTTTTTCAACTTTAGCTGTAACTGTTGCGCCTTCAACGAAAGGAGCTCCAACTTTAACATCTTCGCCACCAACGAAAAGAACTTTGTCAAAAGTAACTGTTTCACCAGCTTCAGCGTTGATTTTTTCAACGTAGATTGCTTGGCCAGCTTCTACTTTAACTTGTTTACCACCAGTTTCAATAATTGCGTACATAACTGCACCTCCTCAATTTACTCAGACTCGCCCTCAATAGGTGATCATATGGATGCTTAATAACCTTTTCAGTGCGGTTGTAGCACGGGTGCTACATAACATTAGAAATAGTACCATACTATAACTATGACGTCAACCTATTTAACACAACGTTTTCAAAAGCTTGTTCGTATTTTCGGTAGCGGAAAGCCTTGATATTTTGAAAAAGAAGCAATAGTAAAATTAGGATAAAATAGATTGAACGTGGTAAATACCAGATAGCTAAAATCAAACAAATTAGACAGCATGACATGGATAATATTAAAAAAGATGTTCTAGTAGCATGTAATGATTTTTTTTCACTCCACACTATTTCTAAAATACGTCCGCCATCTAATGGCCAGATTGGTAATAAATTTATCAAAAGCAATAATATCTGAATGGTTTGAAGAGGTCCACTTAAATTTTCCGGGAAAAAAAACGCTAGACTGAATAACAATAATGTCGCAATTGGTCCAGAAATAGCAATCTTGAATTGTTGACTTTTGGTGATCTGCCATTTCGTTGCATATAAAATTTCTCCACCATAAGGCATAATAGTGCATGATTTCACTTTTACTCCGAGAAAATAGGCTATAAATAAATGCCCGAATTCATGCCAACATAAAGAAATAAATAGTAACGCATAATTAGAAAACTGCCCTGTGATGATTAACCATACAATCAATGGTAAAAGTGTGGGATGAAGCTTCAACTTCCCCATCACTTAAGCCAGTCCTTTAATGATCTGGGATCTAAAATAGCACCTCTTCGCTCTACTTGCAAATAGAATGTACCTGACTTCATTGAAGCCAGTGGTTCTCCTTCCTTAATTGATGTATATGGCAAATAATCTAGAGATTTCAGTAATCCATATGTTACACGTTCTCCTGTATCATATGTAATCGTCATGGTTTTACCAAGTGATTTTGTATGCCCTGTAAAAATAACAAAACCATCATGCTTCGCATAAATCGTCAGTGGCTCATCGTAAGATAATAACACACCGTTCGAAAATGTTTGCATGGTATTATATTCTCCGGTATGAGAGTCGGCAACAGGTGCCATTACGGCTACCTTTTCTTCTTCGTGAAATACTTGCTTTGTCCAATTCGTGAGAATCAGTAAATCATCATTTGATAGCACATAGTCAGTGACATCACTTTTTAGTATTTGCTTTTTTTCTAATACTATTACGGTAAATAACAGTACGGTAATTACAACAGTTAATTTCCATTTATTCATTATCTACCCACCCCAAAATCTCATTTTCTATTAGTTTATGAGGCAAGGAGAATAATCAGTACAATAATCTATACAACCCAATTCGTATCCTCTTGTTGTAAACGAGGGAGGTATCGAATCGATGTAAATATCCTTTCTTTTCTCTATCATTTTAGGACTTAAATTATCAAGAACGCGGATATGATTCAAAAAACCGCCGATAAATCTATTAAAATCGCGGATAAATGGATCAAATTCACGGAAAAATAGTCCAAAATCACGGATATTAAAAAACCACCGATAATACTTTCAAAATCACGGATATACGAACCAGATAAACAAAAAGAGCCCCTTGAGATAAAACTCTCTAGAGACTCTTTTGTTATGTAGCCAAAAATTTATTTAGCAAATAAGGATTTAATTTTTGCGAAAACACCTTTATGTTCATTTTCCAATGACATAAGTGGTACAGATTCACCTAATATACGACGTACGATATTACGATATGCAATAGCGGCTTGTGTAGAAGGCTCCATTACAATCGGTTCTCCTTTGTTAGAAGAGCGGATTACTTGCTCATCGTCTGGAATAATACCCAATAAATCAATCGATAAATGTGTCGTAATTTCATTTACATCTAGTGCATCCCCATTTTTCATCAATTGAGGACGAATACGATTGATAATTAATTTAGGTGGTTCGATTTCTTCCTGTTCTAATAGTCCAATAATACGATCAGCATCGCGTACTGCTGAAATTTCAGGCGTCGTAACAACAATCGCTCTGTCAGCACCAGCAACAGCGTTTTTGTAGCCTTGCTCAATTCCTGCGGGGCAATCAATTAAAACATAGTCAAAATCAAGTTTTAATTCTTCAACTAACGTCGACATTTGCTGTGGAGTCACAGCATTCTTATCAGACGTTTGAGCAGCAGGCAATAAGAACAGTAGATCATCAAATCGTTTATCTTTTACTAAAGCCTGTTGGACTTTACAACGCCCTTCAACAGTGTCTACTAAGTCATAGATAATACGGTTTTCTAAACCTAAAATTACATCTAGGTTACGCAAACCGATATCCGTATCGATTAAGCATACCTTTTTGTTTTGAAGGGCCAATGCAGTACCTAAATTAGCTGTAGTAGTTGTTTTCCCTACTCCACCTTTACCAGAAGTAATTACAATAGCTTCACCCACATTAGCTTCCTCCCTTAAATGTCGATAAATTTGGTCTTAAATTACGTAAATCCTGTAAACGGTCAATGGCAATATGACCGTTTGAATGGATATAAGCACATTCCATTTCAGGTCTTTCTGCTAGAATTGTCACCTCATTGGTCATCAATTCCATTAAATCAGCAATCATAAGATGTGTAGCTTCTAACCATGAAGCAGCAATTACACATTCACGATTTCCATCTACACCGGCATGTGCAATCCCCTTCAAACGACCCATAACATAAATACTGCCTCCAGCAATCACCTTGCCATTGGGATTTACATCACCAATAACAATGAGATCGCCTTCAGCTTTTAATTCTTGTCCAGAACGTACAATACCTATGTAAGTTGCAGATTGGTTTTTCAAAAGCTTTTGGTTGCATTCTTCTATCGTAATAACATCACTTTTAATCTTTGAAACTTTTAGATGTTTGGATTGTTGCACGATATGAAGAATTTCCTTTAACTGCTCTTGACTACAATAGCGGTTACCTACGTGTATTGTTACTTCTGCTTGTCCTTCTAGACCATCTTCAGTGACTTTACGCTTTAATTCATCCAATAAATCAGAGTAAGCGCATTGATCATCTAGCTGTAGCACAAGTCCATCTTTTGTACCCTTAATTAAGACTAGTTGCTTAGTTGTCAAATGCTTCACCTCACGCTTCTCTATTATAACGTTGATTGATTCGCTTTCTTTAAGAGACGAGCTTCTATCAAATACTTAAATGTCCATCCTAACATGATTAAATAGATAGAGTTTGCAATCATAGTTGGTATGAGTCGTTGATTTAAAAACTCGGCAAATGGAACTGAAGTAAAAGAAATCAATAAGAAAAATTGATGTAAAACAATCTCTAATAGCGCTACAAGCACCAATGAAAGGATTGTTGTAATAGCTAGATGTTGATGGATATATTTTACTGTAGAACCTGCAATAAAACAAATAAATGGGTACAAGAATGTATATAATCCAATAATATCAATATAGAAAATATCATACAATACCCCAAATATTAATCCATACAACATCGCACGTTTGCGATCGTAATAAATAGACAAGAAGATTAAGTACAAGATTAGGAATCTAGGTACTAAGTAATATAGATGACCATGCCATTTAATCGGCGAATAAAGGGAAAACTCTGTTTCTACAAAGAACAAAATAACAGCAACAAACGGAATTAAAAATCTCGCCATTAGTTCCCCGCTCCTGTGCCTGTAGTGATTGTATTATTCGTATTATTACCATCAGAACCATCAACCGAGATAGATTGACGTTTAGCAATCACAACATGATCTAACATAGAGAAATCAGCTGCAGGTTTTACATATGCTAGTTTTGTTAATCCATAGTCATCTGTAGAAACTTTCGTAATTTCACCAATTAGTACACCTTTAGGGAATATGCCTCCTAAACCAGAAGTTGTAACTTTATCGCCTTTTTTAACGGGTAAACT
>DATMJF010000401.1:0-2369 GCA_035554455.1 Rummeliibacillus sp. | reverse complement strand
GATGATATTGCAGAAACGATTCCAGATGGTGTATTTGGACAAGGACAGCTAGGTTTGTATGGACAACATAGTGACTATCCAAATATTAGTGATGAAGAATGGAATTTAGTCAATTACAATTCAATACAACAATGTTCTGTTTGTGATTTGCGAAATCGCTGTGGCCAAACATTACACCGTGCACACTATCGTGAATCAACAGACCTTATTATTTGTTCTCAAGATTTTTTAATGGAAAATATTGCGACTAAAGAATCTCGTGAACGTGAAGGTCAATTAGCATTATTGCCTGAAGTTTCTATGATTGTATTAGATGAAGGGCATTTATTGGAATATGCTGCTCAAAAAGCGATGACTTATAAAGTACAAGATTATACAATTGTGCAACTTATTGACCGATTGATGGTTGATGGATTACGTGAGAAAACATTGTATACAATGGAACAATTGCAAGATGGTCACGAATTATTCTTTGATCAATTACGAGACGATGTCATTAGTTCAGATGAGGATCGTAAACGAATTAAGAAATCTCCATTACTTTTGAAATTGGGCAAAAAAGTAATTGATACTGTTGAAACATTGTTAGAGGAATTTGTTTTTGAATCGGAGCTTTATGTTATTCCTGAATATGAATTACGAATGGCAGAAGAATTTTTGGAACAATATGAAGCAGCGATGAGAATTTTCATCGCACAAGGAGACGCTGTTGA
The DNA here is from genome assembly GCA_035554455.1 of Rummeliibacillus sp. GTDB lineage: Bacteria > Bacillota > Bacilli > Bacillales_A > Planococcaceae > Rummeliibacillus. Next base: position 1,656 of record DATMJF010000401.1, on the reverse strand, counting down.
CTGGTTAGAAGAAACAGATGGGGAAGAAACTCTCGTTATTATGCCACGTCTGATTACAGAAGTGTTAGAAGAAAAAGTATTTTCGAAAAAAATTCCTTACATTTTCTCTTCAGCAACTTTGTCTATAAATAAAGATTTCAGTTATATTGCAGGTAGTTTAGGTATTAAAGATTATCAATCCTTCTCAGTAGCCTCACCATTTGATTATGAAGAAGTCATGCAAATTGTATTGCATCATTTAAATCAAGCAGAAAAAGTACGTAGAGTTGAGGAATTATTAGAAGAAGGTAATCAGACATTAATACTATTTAAATCTAAACAAGCGATGGCAAGTTTCAAAGCACAAATTGACGAAAGATTTGCAGCTAAGGTTGGTTTTGAAGGGGATCGAGAACTTTCTTCTATTGTCCGAGATTTCCAAGAAGGCAAATTACAAGTATTATGTTCATATCATTTATGGGAAGGTTTAGATTTACCAGAAGAAGCGTTAACTCGTGTTATTATTTTTGACTTACCATTCCCACCACATGATCCATTATTTGATGCGAAACGTGCGTTTACTGATGATCCTTTCCGTGACGTTGAACTTCCATTTATGCTATTACGATTGCAACAAGGAATGGGACGACTTATCCGAACTTCAAATGATCATGGTGATATCCATATCCTATTAAATGAAGAAGAAGCGCAATTCAAGGAACAAATAGCACCAATTTTTGCGGTACCTGCTACTGACAGATAATTTGAATAGAGTAAGATGAACAAAAAATCCGCTCTCTCACAATAGAGAAAGCGGATTTTTTTTATGATATGATTACCAAAGTTTGTAACCTTTAGAACCAAGAGGGGCATTTTGAATAATATCATAGATTGGATATGTGTAAGCAATTAAAATTAATGCTACTAAAATGACAATCCAAACTTTAAAGTTTTCAAGGATGGCTGGTGTTTTTTCAGCATGTGGTACTACCGTTCCAACAGGGAATTCTTCTTCACCTTTTGGTGCGAACCAGCAAAGCTTCACGAAGATGTATAGGAAGATAATAATCCCAATGAATAATAATGTACCACCAACTGCTTGAGCGATTTGATAAGAAGCCCAAGTTTTTGCAATTTCAGCACCACCGTAATCAGAGAATGCTGAACGACGAGGAGCACCTAGTAAACCTTCAATATGCATTGAGCTAGACATAATTGCCATACCAACAGCCCAAATGATTGTTTGAATAATACCAAGACGATTTAATTCTTTTGTTAATGTACGACCTGTAAGATGAGGTACTAACCAATAAGCTGCACCGAAGAAAGTTAATACAACGGCTGTAGCAACTGTTAAGTGGAAATGACCTGTTACCCATATCGTATTATGAATTAATTGGTTCATTTGGTGAGAAGCATTAACGATACCACCAGCACCACCAGGAATGAAGATTAACATTCCCATGAAAGGAGCGAAGAAACGAACATCTCCCCAAGGTAATTTTTTAAGCCAATTGAATAACCCTTTACCGCCAAGTTCGCGCCCGCGAGTTTCAAATGTCGCAAACAGGGAGAAAGCTGTTAATAGTGATGGAATAACAACCATCATTGTTAAAACAACTTGTAAGAATTTCCAAGATCCATCAACACCAGGTTCAGTTAATTGGTGATGTAAAC
>DATMJF010000400.1:0-2546 GCA_035554455.1 Rummeliibacillus sp. | reverse complement strand
ATTGAACATTTCAACAAAATTGGAATACCACTTTTAAAAGAACCTGAAAAAAGCGAGTTTGGAACATTTGTATGGATTTCTGATCCAGATGGAAGATGGATTGAAATATGGGAGAAATAATCTTGAATTAACATCTTATTAAAGTAACGTGTGCGATGTTTCAATAATGAAGGATCGTTTTTTCTAATAGATAGGAATATAACTAACAAATTAACATTGTGAAAGAATGTACTTAAACTAAGGGTAACAGTAATCAATAAACCTTCAAAAGATGTAATCATAAATACAGCAAAGATTTTAAAGACTTTAGGCACATCTGCTTAGAGTCTTTTTTTTATATATTAAAATTCTACCCAAGTACAAAACAAACAGGACCAATGATATGGATTTTTTGACCAAGAGAGTTCATCATTTGTCACCTCTTACAACTGTTCTGTCTTCCACTATATAATAATTTATAATTTTACCATCATTATGGGGATTATCAGAATACTATTCAAAATATCAAAGAATATTTACAGAAATTAATAAATTTAATAATTTGTATTATTTTGAAAAATATAAATATTTAATATAAACTTATTATATACAAGATAAATTAAGGGGGATAAACCAATGATTTCTTATACAACAACGTGTATAATCTGCAAAGAAAAATTTGAACTTATAGAAGGTACAAAGAAGTATCGAGAATATAAAGTAAATCGAGATAAAAAATTTTGGTGTGATACTTGTGAAGAAGAAATTAAAACACAAGCTCGTAAAGGTTTTATGAGTAGATGGTAATTAGATACTATACAATGTAGTAACATTTTCTTTGTCATAAGCTTCTTTTCGATATTTGGCTAAGCAATAAGTATTGTACTGAGTCATACGCTTTAATTTGTCTAATTTTGTTTCGTTATTGATTCACTTAATTGATAGAGAGAGAATTTCTTTTTTTCGAATAACTCTTCCTTTGGTGATTAAAAGGGAGGGGTTATTTTTTTGTGAAAAAAAGATTGATGAGTATATTTAAACAATCGATATTCGTTAAAATGCATGAGTTTTCAATTTTATCATTTAATAATAACTATCAAGACTTAAGATAACTGATAATAGAAACATCAATAAATGATGAATAGTAATCGTATTTACAATCATATATTTAAAACTGTAAATGCGAAAGGAGTGAATGTTAATGAAAGCAGCAGTAGTGAATGAGTTTTCAAAAGAGTTGGAGATTAAAGAGGTTTCAATACCTCAGCTAGAGGAAGGTGAAATTCTAGTAAAAATTGAGGCTTGTGGTGTCTGTCATACGGATTTACATGCAGCACATGGGGACTGGCCAGTAAAACCTAAATTACCATTAATCCCAGGTCATGAAGGTGTTGGGGTTGTTGTTGAAGTTGCTAATGGTGTTAAATCTATCAAAGTCGGAGATCGTGTAGGGATTCCATGGTTATTTTCTGCATGTGGTGAATGTGAGTATTGCTTAACTGGTAAAGAAACACTATGTCCAAATCAATTAAATGGTGGTTACTCTGTTGATGGTGGATACGCAGAGTATTGTAAGGCGCCAGCAGATTATGTAGCGAAAATTCCAGATAATGTGGACCCAGTTGAAATTGCTCCTATTTTATGTGCAGGCGTAACAACCTATAAAGCACTAAAAGTATCTGGTGCAAAACCTGGTGAATGGGTAGCAATTTATGGGATTGGTGGACTTGGACATGTTGCATTGCAATATGCAAAAGCAATGGGACTAAATGTTGTAGCTGTTGATATCAGTGATGAAAAGTCAAAACTTGCAAAAGAATTAGGTGCAGATCTAGTGATTAACGGCTTAAAAGAAGATCCTGTGGAAGTGATTCAAGAACAATTAGGTGGTGTACAAGCTGCCATTAGTGTGGCTGTTTCCAAAAAAGCATTTGAACAAGCCTATGAATCTGTAAAACGCGGTGGTTGCTTAGTTGTTGTTGGCTTGCCAAATGAAGAACTACCAATCCCAATTTTCAATACTGTCCTAAATGGTGTGACAGTTAAAGGCTCAATCGTGGGTACAAGAAAAGATATGCAAGAGGCACTTGATTTTGCAGCACGAGGAAAAGTTCGTGCCATTGTTGAAACGGCAAAGCTAGAAGATATCAATGAAGTATTTGAAAAAATGGAAGAGGGTAAGATTAACGGTCGTATCGTGTTAACGCTGAATAACTAAGAATTATAATTTAAATAGTTAAAAGATTTTTAAAAGATTTTTAATGCTAATTGTATATTTATAAGCTGTTGAATATTCGATTAAACGTAAAAATAAATAAAAAACGTATTAAGAGATCAGTGCTGATAGACTCAAGCAAAATGAGTTTTAGTCTATGTACAAGCATTCAATACCTAATGTCTTCTAACAATAAAAATAACCCATCAAATTTCAGATGGGTTATTTTTATTTTAGTAATTTGTTTTCTTTCAGAGCTTGCTACAGTTATTTTCTTTGGACACTTGAATCTGGATTCGTTAAATCCTTTTCTAATTGATCTAAAATCTCATCAATTTTTTGCTGCGTTTTA
>DATMJF010000399.1:0-2236 GCA_035554455.1 Rummeliibacillus sp. | reverse complement strand
CAGAATAGCCGCCACTGAGTAACTGGTTATAATCATGCTTGATTGAAATGAAGAGATTCCTACTTTTTCTTCTAAAATAGGAAGAACAGGAATCAGCATGGAATTCCCTAGTGTCATGACAAGAGGAATGGAGGCTAAACTAATGATACACCCTAAACTAATCTTTTCCTTATTTCTACTGACATTCTCCATAAAGACACCTCAAAATTTTTTCAATTAATATAGATAGGATTTCCAAAAGTTTTGATTTTATGTTCACATAAGTAACCTTAAAGCGGATTTGTAATTTTAAAATTAGAAATAATTTTTTAGTGCCCTCTTACAGGAGTGTCGGGTTATCGCTTCCACGCAATATCACCAATTAAATTTAGTAGTTCTTAGGTAAAATATTTAGGTAGAGAAATATTTTAAAATAATGAATGGTAAGCTAAAATACCAAAATGAATACCAAATCCAATCATTGAAATAGAGGATAAGGCAGATACGATGTTTAAAAACTTAGTGGATAAAATTTTCCTCGAACCACTTGATACAGTTGCCATAATGAAATCTACCAAAATAATCCCTAGTAATATAAATAGACTGTAAAGTACCATTTCAATTCCGCTTAACCTACCGGATCCACCTACCAGGACTGATCCGTAGATTCCTAGCCAAAAAAGAATTGTTAAAGGATTTAATAATGCAATAAGGAAGCCTGATCGAAATGAATGTCTAAACCGCAACTTTTTCTTGAAATGGGGATCAAGTTTTACTTTGTGCATTGTAAGTAAATTCTCAATCCCTGTATACAATAGAACAAAACAGCCAAATGACCACAAAATGGATTGGATAATTGGAAATTCTATAAAATGACCTATGCCAAGATACACCAATAGCATGTACATTAAATCCGTTGCGATTGCTCCAAGACTAAAAAACCAAGCGTGAAAAAAGCCGTTATTAACACCCAAATTTAGTAAAGTAGCCTTCACTGGTCCAATAGGCGCAGCCAAAGATACTCCTAAAAAGAAATAAGGAAATAGGGAATGCATCATTGTTTTCCTCCGTTTTATTTAGTTGTAATATCATATTCTGATTAGACAACCAATAAGACAGAGAATAAAAAATACCATGACTCCAATAGAAAAAATCCTGAAATTTTGAAAAAACTGATCTTCAATTAGATCAGTTTTTTTACTAGGGATCAGTACAGAAATACTTGAATCCTTCATTCAAATCTTGAAAAAAATTATGCACGAAGGAAAAAGTAAAAAAGTTGAAAATTTATAATCAAAATCTTGTATAGCTATCTTCGTTGAAGTGGAATTAGCGGAGACTCCTGTGGGAAAACGAGCTAGACGAGACCCCGGAGCGAAGCGAGGAGGCTCGTCAGTTCGCCCACGGAAAGCGGAGCTAATTCCACTTCATGCAGAAAACAGATTAATACGATTAATATTTGTATTGAAACACTTTTTCAGTACTCTAGACGTAGTGACGAGGAGATTGAAGCCTGTGGAAAGCGTCGTCTGTAGCGGAACATCCAAATCTGAATATAGAAAAGTTAATGGTAGAAATATTCGTTTTAAACAATGCAAAATGGGATTTATGAAATTGATTCAATTCAATAGATATTTTGATTAAATCACTCGTCGTGATGTTTCAAGTAATGGTAGTTGGTTATCCTATAGAAGTCAAAAAGTAGATGCACATAATAATAATCACTGAAATAAATTTGAGGTGTAGATGAACGATGAAAGAATTCAAGGTTACTTATTTTTTTGATCAAGAGCATTATGTTAGACGATTTATCTTTATTGAATCACAAGAAGAAGCGGAAAAACTAATTCAAAGTGAACGTGATCAATATATTTCGTTTACAGATACTAGAGGAATTTACCATGAATTGAATACAAGTAATGTTCGGGTTGTGCAAATTTCTGAATATCACAGAGTGGACAAAAGTAAAAAGGCTAAAGAAGATACTTATGATCATAATAATTTTTTCTCATAACTTTTTCTGGTGGGAATAAAGATAAGATATAAAGAAATGGGGGTGTTCAATTGAATTATAAGCGTGATGGATTTACAGTTGTAGGAACGGATATCAATGAAGTAAAACGTAAAAATGTAGATTCGGGAATATCCTACAATGAAAAAAAGGCAATGCTTGCAAAAACAAATAGTCAAAGTAAAGCCATCAATAGCATTACACATCCAAACAAAGTAAAAATGGAAAATAAATTGAACATGTAAA
>DATMJF010000398.1:0-2898 GCA_035554455.1 Rummeliibacillus sp. | reverse complement strand
GAAAGATTCAACTTCCATTCCTGTAAAACTAATATTTAAAACATGTGGCAAATAATGTTCTTCATCACCATTTACATGATAAGAAATTTCTGCTTGATCTAATTTCTTCAAGAACGTATTGCGGAAATCAATGAATTGTTTTTGTTTTTCTGTAAAACTTGCTTGAGCAATTTTAGTAGCTTCTGCAAAACCAACAACTGCTGGTACATTTTCAGTACCTGCACGACGTTTTCGTTCTTGTTCACCACCCAAGATAATTGGTTGGATTTTCGCACTTTCGCGTTGGTAAAGGAATCCTAAACCTTTTGGTCCATTCAATTTATGAGATGAGACAGAAAGTAAATCCACTTGAAGTTCATCTACATTAATTTTTTGTATACCAAACGCTTGAACAGCATCTGTATGGAAACTTGCTTGATGGTCTTTTAATAATGCACCAATTTCTTTAATCGGTTGTATAGTACCAACTTCATTGTTACCAAACATGACTGTTACTAAAATGGTATCATCACGAAGTGCATTTTTTAAATCATCCAGTGAAATCATTCCTTTGTCATTAACAGGAAGATAAGTCACTTCAAAACCTTCTTTTTCTAGTTGCTGACAAGTATGAAGTACTGCATGATGCTCGATTTGTGTTGTAATAATATGACGACCTTCTGCATGTCTAGCATGTGCTGTACCTATGATTGCTAAGTTATCAGCTTCACTACCACCACTTGTTAAAATGATTTCGTGATCCTTTGCGCCAATAGCACTTGCTAAAACGAATCTTGCTTCGTCCAAATATTTTCGAGCATAACGACCGATGCTGTGAATACTTGATGGATTGCCAAATACGGCACCCATCACTTCTGCCATCTTCTCAATTACAGCTGGATGCATGGGAGAAGTTGCTGCATGGTCAAGATATATTTCTTTCATGGTAAAATCTCCTTTTAAATATAAAACATATAACCTTTATCATTTTGTTCTTCTGTGTAGCTTGCTAAATCATCAAGCGTTGTTGTTTCAAGGACATCTTTTACTGCATCACGAACACGAAGCCAAAGCTCTCGTTGTGGTGGTGCCTCTTCTTCAATACCTTCTACAGGCTGGATCGGACCTTCTAGCACTTTAATAACGTCTGCTGAAGAAATTAAATGTGGTGGTTTTGATAGCATATAGCCACCATAAGCACCTCGAACACTTTTGACAAGTCCTGAGTTTCGTAATGGTGAAACTAGTTGTTCTAAGTATGCTTCTGATAAATTATTTTCTGATGCAATGTGTCTAAGTGGAATCGGTCCTTGACCATATTCTTTGGCTAATTCAATCATAATAGTTAGGCCATAACGCCCTTTTGTTGAAATTTTCATATATACACCTCTAAAATTAGCTATTTGTCTAGCTTAAAGTATAGCATATTTCCTTTCATTCTACTCGGGAATGATTTAGTATTATTGTTACGAGTTATCGAACTTCTAGTTATTAAGCTCTGTATCAATAAGAAAGAGGTGCCCAATTTGCCAAATGAACCACTCGCATTTCGTATGCGACCACGTAATCTTGATGAAGTTGTCGGTCACCAAGAAATAATCGGACAATATACTACTTTATATAAAATGATAAAAAACGGTCATGTGCCTTCTATTTTACTTTATGGTGAACCAGGTATCGGTAAGACATCGATTGCATTTGCAATTGCCGGTTCATCTAAATTGCCTTTTTTCGCTTTAAATGCAACGCGAGCAGGTAAAAAAGACGTAGAAGATGTTGTCAACGAAGCAAAACTTTCTGGTCAAGTAATCTTATTTTTAGATGAAATCCATCGTTTCAATAAATTACAGCAAGATACTTTACTGCCCCATGTTGAAAACGGCTCTATTATATTAATAGGTGCTACAACTGAAAATCCATTTCATGATGTAAACCCTGCGATTCGCTCACGCTGTGGTGAGATTAAACAACTTAAAAGATTGACAGATGAAGATATTAACACCCTCATCCTTCGTGCATTAGAAGACAAAGAACGCGGACTTGGTCGATACAAAATCCGCATGACAGATGACCAACGTGCATTAATCGTTCAAGCTGCACATGGTGATGCAAGAAAAGCACTGACACTTTTAGAATCTGTCTACTATTCATCTGATGAAGAGAATGATGAAACGATTGTACAAGATTCTATTGTCAAAAATCTAGCAGAACGTATCGGGGTCTATGGAGATAAAAAAGGAAGTCATTTTTATAATCTACTATCAGCTTTGCAAAAATCCGTTCGTGGTAGTGATGTCAATGCTGCGATTTACTATTTAGCAAACTGCTTAGAAAATGGGGACTTAGTTGCTGTTAGTCGTCGTTTATTAGTAATGAGCTTTGAGGATGTAGGATTAGCTGCACCTGAACTTGGTTCTCATGTTCTTGCGGCCGTTCAATCAGCTGAACGACTAGGGATGCCAGAAGCTCGCATACCGCTGGCTCATGCAGTAATTGAAATGTGCCTAGCCGAAAAATCAAACTCTGCTATTTCTGCAATCGATGCTGCCACTGCTGCCATTCATACGGGCAAAACCGGAGATATTCCGATGCATTTACGTGATGCACATTATGCGGGAGCGAAAGTTCTTGGTGTAGAAGGATATCAATATCCACATAACACACCTATCGGTACATTCGGTGGCTGGGTTGATCAACAGTATTTGCCTGATGAACTCGAAGGGACGGAATTCTACCATCCTGTAATGGCAGGTCAGGAAAAACGAATGGCAGGAATATATGATCATTTAAATAGTTTAAAACAGAACAGAAAAAACAAATAGATTAAATTCTACTTGCCTTCAGATCGACGACAAAAGGTATCGAGAGTATCCCCTCTCAATACCTTTTGTCATTTTTATGTATTTTTAGGATGTAAAC
>DATMJF010000397.1:0-2002 GCA_035554455.1 Rummeliibacillus sp. | reverse complement strand
GGTATTGGTGGCACGCTTACTTGGTTGACAATTGCTGCTTCCCAAATCGGTTTCCGTAGACAATATGTAAGAAATGGCGGTAAAGTCGAGGATCTTAAATACAGAGTTAAACTGTACCCGTTTGTACCCATTCTTTGTATTGCGATGTGCTTATTTATCTTTGCTTTCACTGCCTACGACGAAACACAACGCACCTCACTATTTTGGGGATTAGGATTCATTGCTGCTTGCTATCTATATTATTATATCGTGTTTAATCGAAGAAATATTAAATTGCCGATAGATACCGAGTTATCAGTAGTTGAAGAAAAAAGTAGGGAGGAAATCATAAATTGAAAGATATTAATTATGATGTAATTATTGTTGGAGGCGGGTTTTCGGGAATAACAGCAGCTAGGGAGCTTAGTATGTTAGGACATAAGGTTCTTGTTATAGAAGCACGTGATCGTATTGGAGGAAGAACATGGGTAGATAACCGATTAGGTACTCGACTTGAAATGGGAGGCACTTACGTTCATTGGCATCAACCTCATGTCTGGACGGAAATAACGCGATATGGGTTGGAACTTACAACAGGACCTGATACGCAAAAGGTATACTGGATAGCAGACGGTAAATCATTTTCAGCTTCTGCTAGCGATTTTAAGAGTAAGCTCAGAAAAGCAATTGAAAAATTATTAAAAGAGGGAAATGAGTATTTACCACTTCCTTTTCAACCTTTACAATCTGAAAAGTTTAGAGAGTTAGATGGTATTACAGCCGATCAATTTATCAAAACATTTGATTTAACAAAAGAAGAATATGATATTATTCATGGCTGGATTGCTTCAGATTTTTGTGGCGCACCTGAAGAAGGAGCTGCTACACAAATACTCCGTTGGTGGGCTTTTTCACAAGGAAACTGGGAGACACAAAGTGCGATGATTTCGACTTACCGTTTACAAGAGGGAACATCAGCGCTAATTGAGGCAATTTCAGCAGATGCAAATGCTGATATAGAGCTTTCTACTATTGTAAAAAAGATTGAGCATCAAAAAGATACGGTTAATGTTATCACAGATAGTGGCACTTGCTTCACTGGAAAAGCAGTGATCATAACGGTTCCGCTAACGACTTTGCAAGATATTGTATTCGAGCCAGCACTGTCTCTTGAAAAACAGGCTGCATCGAAAGAAGGTCAGACAGCTAAGGGTGTAAAAGTATGGGCCAGAGTTAAAGGAGAATTAGAACCATTCGATGCCCTAGCGCCGGGAAATTATCCATTAAATTCTGTTCATCTAGACCGCATGATTGATGGTGACAGCATAGTTGTTGGTTTCGGACCAAGTGCAGCAATACTCGATCCGAACGACAAGGACGCTGTTGAGCGTGCATTAAAGTATTGGATTCCTGACATTGAAGTTGTCGAAAGTACAGGGCATGATTGGGTGAACGATGAATTTTCCAGAGAGACCTGGCCAATGCTGAAACCAAATCAACTAACAACTTACTATAAGGAATGGAACACACCTGAAAACACTGTCTTCTTAGGAGGCACAACATATGCAAATGGTTGGGCTGGTTTTATAGATGGTGCAATTGAAAGTGGTTTAACTGTCAGCAGAAGGGTTCATAAGTTTCTTTCTGAAGAAGCAGTTAGCTCAAGAGAAAAGAACCAATATACAATTGAATCAATTTCATAATTAAACTATTTGATAAAAAATACGAACAATAAATGGGCCTTGTTTTATGCCATATCTATTAGAACATTGTCTTTGAAGAGGAAGCTGGCGAGTCCTCGAAAATGCATTTACATTTCCTTCGTGCGATGTTATTTAAGTGAGGTGCATTCATAGTCCTGCGTGAAAAGCTTGAGCTGAAAGCCACGAAGGAACGTAGAAAAAGGTACTGAAAAAATAAAATAGATGAAAATTTATTATAAAAATCTTGTATTGCTATATTTGTTGATGTGGGATTAGCGAAGACTCCTGCGGGAAAGCGAGACAGGTGAGACCCCGCAGTG
>DATMJF010000396.1:0-6867 GCA_035554455.1 Rummeliibacillus sp. | reverse complement strand
CCAACTGATGGATTACATGGCATAAAGGCAATCATATCTAAGTTTATTGTTAATATTAATGTTTTTGCACCCATTCGCGCTGATGCATATGCAGCCTCTACCCCTGCATGACCAGCTCCAATAACTACAACATCGAACGTGCCTGCTTCGTATTTTGTTGGCATGCTCGTTACTTCCTTTCTATATTTAGAATTTATATTATTTATTTTCCTAAGCAGAATTGTGAGAATAGTTGATTGATTAAACTATCTTGTACCGTGTCACCAACGATTTCACCAAGAATTTCCCATGTTCGTGTGACATCAATTTGAATCATATCAACAGGAACACCTGCATTGGCAGCTTCAATTGCATCATTAATTCGATTAAATGCTTGATGCAATAATGCAATGTGGCGAGCGTTTGATACATATGTTAAATCACCAGCTTCAACAGAGCCTTCAAAGAATAATGCTGCGATCGCTTCTTCAAGCTCAGTAACACCTTCTTCTTGCAATAGAGATGTGGTTACTAATTTACGATTACCCGCAAGTTCTTTTACACGGTTTAAATCGATTTTTTGTGGTAAGTCTGTTTTATTGACAACAACGATGTAATCCATGTTTTGAATCGTTTCAAATAATCTCTCGTCTTCTTCGGTTAGCTCATCGTTATAGTTTACAACAAGTAGGATTAAATCTGCCTCTTTTAAGACTTGGCGAGATCGTTCTACCCCGATTCGTTCAACAATATCCTCTGTTTCACGAATCCCTGCTGTATCCACTAATCGAAGCGGTACTCCACGTACATTAACGTATTCCTCTATAATATCACGCGTTGTACCTGCTACATCAGTGACAATTGCTTTATTTTCTTGAACTAAGCTATTTAGTAATGAAGATTTCCCTACATTTGGTCGACCTAAAATAACAGTTGATAAACCTTCACGCAAAATCTTACCTTGCGAAGATGTTTGTAAGAGCTTTTCAATCTCTTGTTTTACCCATGACGATTTTTCTAACATCAATGGAATGGTCATTTCTTCTACATCATCATATTCTGGGTAATCGATATTTACCTCGACTTGCGCTAGTACTTCGATTAACGCTTGACGTAACTCATTAATCAAACGTGATAATTTCCCATCCATTTGCCCAAGTGCTACATTCATCGCTTTATCTGTTTTAGCGCGAATCAAATCCATAACAGCTTCAGCTTGTGATAAGTCAATACGTCCATTTAAAAATGCTCGTTTTGTGAATTCCCCTGGTTCAGCCATTCGTGCACCGTTACGAAGCACTAGCTGAAGCACGCGATTAACGGAAACAAGCCCACCGTGACAGTTTATCTCTACTACATCCTCACGTGTAAAGGTTTTTGGTCCTTTCATCATTGATAACATGACTTCTTCGACTACTTCACTTGTTTCAACTTCTTTTAAATGACCATAATGAATCGTATGAGATGGTTGTGTGGATAACTTTTTTCCACTTGGCGAATGAAAAATACGATCTGCAATTTCAATTGCTTGGTCACCACTTAATCGGACAATAGCAATTGCTCCCTCGCCCATCGGTGTGGATATCGCTGCGATTGTATCAAACTCCATAATTACTACCTCCTATATTAAAAATTATCCACATGTGGATAATTAAAACCGTCTAACTCTCTAACTTACAATAATACCATAAAACAAAAAAATGAGCCCTTCTCAACTTTTGAGAAGGACTCTTTCACAATCCTTGTAAGAATTATCGAATTGGTTCAATAACTAAGTGGCGTTTTAGGTCTTCCCCTTCGGAATAGGTTTCAACATCCACTCGATCTGCTAATATATGATGAATAATTTTACGTTCATTTGCTGGCATTGGCTCAAGTTCAACTTTACGACCAGTATGAACTGCCCTATCTGCCATACGACTTGCTAGTATTTCTAATGATTGTTGACGTCTTTCACGATAATTTTCAACATCTAGTTTTATCATGATGAAGCGTTTGACATACTGATGTGCAACTAATTGCGTTAATTGTTGAAGTGCATTTAAAGTTTGACCACGTTTGCCAATAAGGAGCGCTGCCTTTTCACTAGATAATCGGAAATTGATCGTTTTTCCCTTTTGTTCAACATTAATTTCAAGATCTTGGATACCAAGTTGCTTTGAAATTTTTTCTAAATATGTTTTTGCCTGTTGAATTGCTTCCGTATAATCTACGGTTTCACTTTCTCCTGCTTCTTCAACAACCTCTAACTCTTCTGTTTTAACAATTCGAGGTGATTCCTCTAATGTAGCTACAGAACTTATTCTAGTATCAGAATCATTTTGCTTCAATTCTTGTTGATTAATAGCAGTTTGAAACGTCTCTTCAAATTTTTCAGTGACTTCTTGTTTGGTTTTTGGTATCTCTACTTGCTTTTCTGTCACACGAACTTGTGCTTTTCGCGATCCAAAGCCTAAAAAACCCTTTTTTGCTTCTTGAATAATTTCAACATCTACTTGTTTTCGAGTAAGGTTAAGCTCATGCAAGGCTAGCAAGACTGCTTCCTCTACAGTTGCGCCTATTTGCGTAATCTGTTTCACTTTGGGCCCTCCTGTCTTCGCAGGTTCTGTTGTTTTGTTCAAAGCGCACATAACAAGATTCCATTAGTTGAGATCATACTCAACGAAACCCCCTGCAAAATTCTTTATTATTTTTTCATTATTCTATCATGGGATTTCTTGTTGTCTATACTACTTCTTCTTAAAACCTTCGCAATTTTTAAAACATGTTCAAGGCTTTTCTTTGTTTCATGAAAATTCATGGTGGCCGCCGGATTCCGGGCGATAATGACGTAGTCCATATTTTGTGGAAGCTCATCGTTTAATTCGAAAAAGCTTTGGCGGACATAACGTTTAATTTGATTTCTTGTGACTGCTTTTGCAATTTTTTTATTTATTGATAATCCAATTCTGAATTCCTCTTGTCCCTCTTTTTCAAGATAATAGACAACGAATTGGCGATTTGCGAATGACTTACCTTTTTTAAATACTTTCTGGAAGTCTTCATTCTTTTTAATTCTGCGGCGTTTTTTCATTTCTGCACCTGCTTATTCTTTTTTTCTCTTCTCCCTCATATATAAAAGAAAAAAAGACCACTGAGAAAATTCAGTGGACTTATGCTGATAATACTTTTCTTCCTTTACGACGGCGAGCTGCGATCACTTTACGACCGTTTTTAGTAGCCATACGTGCACGGAAGCCATGTACTTTACTATGCTTACGTTTTTTTGGTTGATATGTGCGTTTCATTTATATGACACCTCCTGATGAAAGTCTATTATCTAAATACTACAGACAGTCTTGCATATTATAGCTATTATCAATCCATTTTGTCAACTATCTGCAAAAAATTGCTTTTCAAATTGTATAATGTTTTTCTCTTTTTTCTATGTTAAGGTTATCCACAGTTCCATTTTAAATACATAAAATCCTCTGTGAACATTTTTTCGCGCCAAAAAAATTATCCACAACATTTACTGACAGCTTTTACACAAGTCCAGGCATTGTGGATAACTCTATAGTGTATATTTATTCATTTTGTGGATAACCCCTTAAACCTCTTGTCATGCAATACTTTTCCTGATACAATTATTGTGTTTTATTCTGTAAATAAATCTTTTCATGCAAAATCTTATCCACAGTTGTTAATAACTTGTGGATAAGATTATCCACTATAACTGGATAAGGTTTATCCACAGGATGTGTTTACTGTGATTAGCAGTTGAAACACACTCTGATTTTGATATAATTTTTCATTCAACCACAACCACTTGTAAAAATTTTATAGAATAGTTTTTTTAGAAAAGGAGAAAGAGCTTGGAACATATTGAACAGTTATGGGACAAAGTTCTCTCAGAAGCAAAGCAGAAGATCTCCAAACCAAGCTTTGAAACTTGGCTGAAATCAACGAAATTATTAGCTTATACCGGTGACACTGTTACAATTGCAGCACCCAATTCCTTTGGGCGTGAATGGCTTGAAAACCATTATGTGCATTTAATTGCAGCAATTCTAGCTGAATTGACAGGTAAAGATTTGCACATTCGTTTCGTTGTTCAACAGGATCCGAACTTAGAGAATTTTGATATTCCATCACCTGGCATCCCAGAAAAACATAATGAGCAACCTGAAACTTCTTCAGGAATGCTAAATTTGAAAAATACTTTTGACACATATGTCATTGGAGCAGGCAACCGTTTTGCACATGCAGCCTCTTTAGCAGTAGCAGAAGCACCAGCCAAAGCATATAATCCGCTATTTATCTACGGAGGAGTTGGGCTTGGTAAAACTCACTTAATGCATGCTATTGGCCACTATGTATTAGAACATAACCCAAAGGCAAAGGTAGTTTATCTATCATCTGAAAAATTTACGAATGAGTTCATCAATTCAATCCGCGATAACAGAGCAGAAGAATTTCGTAACAAATATCGTAGTGTAGATGTGCTACTAATAGATGATATTCAATTTTTAGCTGGAAAAGAATCAACTCAGGAAGAATTCTTCCATACCTTTAACACTTTGCACGAAGAATCAAAGCAAATTGTAATCTCCAGCGATCGTCCTCCCAAAGAGATTCCGACATTAGAGGACAGATTGCGTTCACGCTTTGAGTGGGGACTTATTACAGATATTGCGCCACCAGATTTGGAAACACGTATTGCTATCTTGCGTAAAAAGGCAAAGGCCGATAACCTGGATATTCCAAATGAAGTAATGCTCTACATTGCTAACCAAATCGACTCTAATATTCGTGAATTAGAGGGTGCTCTAATTCGTGTAGTAGCGTACTCTTCCCTTGTCAATGAAGACATAACAGCTGAGTTAGCTGCACAAGCATTAAAAAATATTATTCCTAATGCTACGCCACGCACATTAACTATTTTAGATATTCAAAAAGCTGTAGGTGAGCATTACCACATTAAGTTAGAGGATTTTACAGCTAAAAAGCGTACAAAATCAATTGCATTTCCTAGACAAGTGGCAATGTATTTATCTCGTGAAATGACTGACTGTTCTCTACCTAAAATAGGTGACGAATTTGGTGGTCGTGATCACACAACTGTCATTCATGCGCATGAAAAAATATCATCACTTTTAAAGGATGATCAAGGTCTTCAACAAGACATTAAGCAGATTAAAAGTATGTTAGGTAAATAATTTTCGCTGTGGATAACAAGAAAGTTAACAACAAACTTATACACAGTCTATCTACATGTGGATAGACTGATTTTATTTGGCTCAAGGTACTTATCCACCAAATCCACAGCCCCTATTACTATATCTATTAATCTTTTAATAATAATAAATAATATATAAGCGAGGTAGTAACAATGAAATTTGATATCATGAGAGATCGTTTACTTGATGGATTAAATGATGTCATGAAAGCAGTAAGTTCCAAAACAACAATTCCTATTTTGACTGGTATTAAAATTGATGTATCAACAAACGGTATGACTTTAACAGGTAGTGATGCAGATATTACAATCCAAACTTCTATTCCTGTAGAAGAAGATGGAGAACAACTAATTCATGTAACAGAACCAGGTTCAATCGTACTACAAGCAAAAATGTTCAATGAAATTGTACGTAAATTGCCTACAAATGATGTAGAAATTGAAGTAACAGATCAATTCCAAACAAGAATTCGTTCTGGAAAGTCAGATTTCCATTTAATCGGTCTTGATGCAGCTGAATACCCTATGCTTCCTGAAATCTCACCGGATCGCCAAATTACTTTACCTGCAGATCTATTAAAATCTGTTATCAGGGAAACAGTCTTTGCTGTTTCTACAAGTGAAAGTCGTCCCGTATTGACAGGTGTAAAGTGGCAAATTAAAGAAGATGGTTTAGTATGTGTAGCAACAGATAGCCACCGATTAGCTCGTAGAAAAGTAACGTTAGAACATTTACCAACTGAAGAAGCAAATGTTGTAATACCAGGTAAAAGCTTAACTGAATTAAGCAAAATTCTAAGTGATTCAACTACTCCTGTTGATATATTTATGACGAACCAACAAGTTTTATTCAAAACTTCTGATGTCATATTTTTCTCTCGCCTATTAGAAGGCAATTATCCTGATACAACGCGTTTGATTCCAGAAGAATACAACACAAATGTTACGATTAACGGAAAATCACTATTACAAGCAATTGACCGTGCATCATTATTGGCCCGTGAAGATCGTAACAACGTAGTTCGTTTCTCTACATTGGCAGACAACAATATTGAAATTTCTTCGAACTCACCAGAAATCGGTAAAGTTGAAGAAGAAATCCAAGTAGTATCGCTGGAAGGTGAAGAGTTACGTATTTCATTCAGTGCAAAATATATGATGGATGCTTTAAAGGCAATTGATGGACAAGAAGTAGTTATTCAATTTACTGGTGCAATGCGTCCATTTATTATTCGTTCAGTTCATGATGATGCAATACTTCAATTGATTTTACCTGTCCGTACGTACTAAACGTTTTATTGATATAACGTTTAATTAAATTATTTCCCAAGTTTAATTAGTACCAGGTACTAATTAAGAGTTTTATTTTAAAAGGGTAGTCATTTCAGTGACTATCCTTTTTACTTATGAACAAAAGTTCGGTAAAATAGAATTAAACATGATATAGAAGTAGAGGATGGAAAAATAGTGAATGATATTGTATTAGAAAGTGAATTTGTAACACTGGGACAATTTCTTAAAATGACGGATGCAATTAGCTCAGGTGGGATGGCTAAATGGTTTTTGCAAGAAAATGATGTCTATGTAAATGGTGAGATTGATCGTAGAAGAGGTCGCAAACTACATGTAGGAGATTTAGTAAATATTCCAGGGTGCGGAAGATTTTGCCT
>DATMJF010000395.1:0-11655 GCA_035554455.1 Rummeliibacillus sp. | reverse complement strand
GCTCCAGATGGCGCTTTCCGCGGGCGAGCGTTGAGCCTCCTCGGAAGCCCGTACCGTGCTTCACTGCGGGGTCTCACCTGTCTCGCTTTCCCGCAGGAGTCGCCATCTTCCGCTTCATAGACAATGTTCTAATAGATATGGCATATAACAATGGCCCATTTAATGTTCGTATTTATTATCAAATCTTTGAATTATGAAATTGTTTCAAGTAAAAATTCACTTATAACGAATCGGAAATCCAACTAAGAACATCTTCGTTCCTAGTTGGATTTTTTCTTTTTTAAGAATTTCATCACTCCATCTCAGGCGAGAAAACTGGTATGATAGATATTAGCGTTTTTTTATTCTGTAAAAAAAGAAAGGAAGTTATGTTCATGGCACAAGTGATAGATAAGCCTGCAGTGATGCGCACAAATTTGATACTTACGAACAAAGCGCGAGAAGGCATATTAGCATGGGGAAAGGATGAACATGCTTTTTTTCATCTACAAAAATCATTTGTTGTGCATATTGAGCATGTTCAAAATACATCACAAGACGAAACAGCTATTACGCTCTATTTCGATAACGTAGAAAATACGGTACTTTCTGAAAAACTAGATGAGCAAGTAGCAGTTATGAATTGCATTGTAAAATATGAAGGGTTACTCGCAACGAATTTCCGTGTGTTGAGTAAGAGAATACCTGTCCATACCAATAGACGATTTAAAACGAAAATGGAATTTGCAACAAATGCACGCAATACAGTTGGTTTACCTCTTGAATTACATAGTAAAATTCGCGAGTTACCGATTGCAGAAGAACGTTCAAAATATGTTCAAAAGCGTATTTCAAGTTGGGAAGGCTATTTGAAAATCCAAGAACGAGACGCAACGGTTGATGATATGACAGCCTCTTTTTCTCATTATGAATTCAATGAAGATTTTAGCCGAATGACCGTCAAAATTAATGGCTTAAAGGAAAGCGAATGGAAAAAGGTAAAGGGATTAAGTGCCAAAATACAAGGCTCAAAAGATGAACTAGGTGCAGTATTAAAAGCACAGCCTTCAAAAAAGACCGTTGAAATCGATTTACGCCCATTTATACAGGAACAAATAAGAAAAAATAAATGGCATCCAAAAGTAAAAGAACTGGTATTTAGTAACTTTGCGACACTAAGCCAAATCCGGCGATTACGAAAAGGCTTTAGTGACTTAGAAAAAGGGCTAGCTGCCAATGCCAATTTAGAAAAAATTCTCTTTGAAGAACGCCCACGTATCACACAGCCTAAAAAAAGAGTGGAACTACAATTTGATAATCGTCTAAATGAATTCCAAAGGGAAGCAGTCATTGGAGCCATGTCAGCTGAAGATTTATATGTGATTCAAGGTCCTCCTGGTACTGGGAAAACAACTGTTATTTCTGAAATCTGTCAGCAAAATGCCAAAGCGGGTTTGAAAACATTAGTTGCTTCACAATCCAATTTAGCTGTTGATAATGCATTGAGCAGATTACTCGCAAACAAAGACATCCGTATTCTGAGATATGGTCGTACGGAAAGTATCGAAGAAGAGGGCAAAAAATTCATTGAAGATAACGTTGGGCTCTATTGGCGAGAACAAACATTACACGATTTAGAAGCAGAACTAGCGATCCACAGAGATCGTACGACAGAATTAGATTTAGCAATTGATAAAAAAGAAGCAGAAATGCAAGGCTTACAAGAACAGCTAAAAGTACTTGAAGAGAAAATTGCTGAACAAGAGCAAGCTGAAAAAGATTATGTCATTGTAGAAGAAGATATTAAAAATCTAAAGAAATCTTTAGGCGCATTGCGTAAAGAGCTCCGACTATTGGAAGAACAATCAACACCATTAACAGCTAAAAAAACAACTGCTAAACAACAAATTAAGCAGTTTGAAGAATTACTATCTAAATACGGTTCATTAGAAAAAATAGAAGAAGCTGAGCAACAAAAACAAGCAGAAGTTGTGAAGCTGCGTCAGCAAGTTTCATATTTTATCGCGAAAGGTGAACTGGAAAAAGCAGAAGTTGCTCTAAAAAATGCAAGAACATCTTATACTGAATGGCTTGAAAATCATAAAAAATTGCAAGCTTCAAAAGAAGCCATAGAAGAATGCAAAAAGATTCAAGATTTGAATGCATTTATGGAAGAACATCATATTCAAGCAAATACTAAAATCGAGTGGCAACGTAATTCCTTTGAACGCATAAAGGCACAAATGTTTGGCTATAACGAGTGGAAAGATGTACGAAATCGCTTAAATGGAGCAATTGGATTTTTAGAAGAGAAAATTGGTACGGGACAGAGTCAGCAGATTTTGCAAAAAGTAGAGGAACAAGCAGCTAATGGATATTCTTCTTATTCAATTCGGGAAATCGACCAAGCAATCGATCATTTTAAAAAATTCCTTCTTGATACACCGGATCTCTTTGCCAATCAGCTATATGGTTATCTAGAACGCTTGTACAATCGACGCCTTTTTGTTGAAGAACAATTCGGTATGCTCGAAAATCAACGTCTAGAAATTATGCGCCTGTTCCAAATGATGAAACAGGAAGTAAAAGCCCAAGTTTCTTATATTTTGAATACATCTAAGCAACATGAAAGTGGATTGTTGAACGCAGGAAACCGGTGGAATGCGGAAGTCGAACAATTAAAGCAGAAGATTGATAAATTACATGGTTCGATTCATGAGGAAGAAATGACTGTAACACTTGATGAATTGCAAGAGCAGATGATGATTGATGAAAAAAAATTGGAGCAGCTTACGGAGCAAAGACAAACTGTAGCCACAACTTTGCCCAAGCTCCAACAAATGCAATCTGAGTTCGATTTAATCGTTCAAGACGAAGCAGAAGCATTAGAACAACTTACGCAAAAAGAAGCACAAGTAAAAGAAATCAATGCTAATGGCCTTGTTCAAGAAAAGAGACTAAAAGAATTAGAACAAATTTTGCAACAAGATTTAACAAGACAAAAGCAATATACAGAAGAAACGATTAAAGGTGTACAAAAGACAATTGAAAAGCTACATCATGATAAACAACAATTACCAATCAAACAGCAATTACAACAACAATGGCATCAATTATTGTTAAATGCCAGCGAACATGATTTAGACGAAATTCGAAAACTTTATGTTAATCATGCCAATGTCATTGGGACAACCTGTGTGGCCTCTGCAAGAAAAGAATTTATGGACAACTATCCAACATTTGATGTTGTTATTATCGATGAAGTATCAAAAGCAACGCCACCCGAGTTGCTTCTTCCTATGTTAAAAGGTAAGAAAATCATCTTAGTAGGTGACCACCATCAACTACCGCCGTTAATAGGAGATGATACGTTGGAAGAAACGCTTAAAGCAATTATCGATGAAAGCGATGATTTACAAGAAATCAACGAATTGAAAAAACTATTAAAAGAATCTTTATTTGAACGCTTGTTTAAAAACTTACCGAAAAGTAATAAACAAATGCTAGCGATTCAATATCGTATGCACGAAAATATTATGAAAACAATCACACCATTTTATGAAAATGAAGACGACCATTTGCGCTGTGGCTTAGAGGATTCGGATAAGGTACGTGATCATTTCTTAGAAGGTCATTATGTAAAACGCCAAGATCACTTAATCTGGCTAGATATGCCAAGTAGAAAACCATATTTTGAAGAACAGATGAAAAATGGTAAGAGTCGCTTTAATCCAGGAGAGATAGATACCATTCGTCACACTTTATTGGATCTGGATCATGCAACGGCAATGGCCATTGCAAGTGGAAAATTACCAGAAAGCACGAAAAAAAGTGTAGGGGTTATCAGCTTCTATGGAGAACAAGTGAAGAAAATTGAACATCTCGTGCAACAAGAATTAAAACTAAATCATTTGCAACTTCGTACAGGAACTGTTGACCGGTTCCAAGGAATGGAAATGGATGTTATCATCGTCAGTATGGTCCGCAATACAGAACATAAAGGTGGAGACATCGGATTTGCCAATGATTATCGCCGATTAAATGTAGCGTTATCACGTGCTAGAGAATTACTCATTCTAGTCGGAAGTACAGAAATGTTTACAAAACGTGCTAAGAAAAAAGAGTCTCGTGAAATGTACAGCCATTTACTTGAAGTCGTCAAATCACAAAATGGTCTTCGAGATGAAGAAGGAAATCCAAAATAGTTATTTGAAGGGAGGCACTTATCTTGAAAGCATTAGAGAAAAAGCTAACAAAAATAATTAAACAAGATCCCAAGGTAGAAATTTTAGCTACTTCAAGCTGGTGCTTTCCTATACAAACAATCGAGTTTAAATATCAACCAGTAAAAAGATTAACAATGGATATCTTGATGAAAATGATTTTACTTAGTTGTCAACAAGCGGAAATTGCAGAACCAAAGGAACTTAGTGATTTATTGTTAGTGGAAGAATTATTTATCCGCGATTTACTCCAAAATCTCCAAAATACTGGTTTGGTGGAAAAAACGGAGTATTTTCAGTTAACTGCAAGAGGAAAGAAACAGTTAGAAAACGGTATTTTTGAAGAAGCACAGGAAGAGGAAATACAACAATTACTCTATAGTTCAAATCATAAAGATTTTTTGTCAGGTGATATTGAACAATTGGATGATTTCGATGAATTGCCAGAAGCCTTTGCCTATGCTTCCGAAGAACCGATGGATGTGGATGATGAAGTAATCATCAGTGCACTACAAGAAAATCGTCCTGATTCAGAAGATGAAGAACCTGATGTGAAAGCGGTACAAACCTTCATCACCTCGATTGAATCCAAGAAAACGATACAAATCAATGACATTCCATGCATGCAATTTGTTATTTATAACAAGGAAAAGGATTTACTCTATGTTCGAGTGTGGAATACATTAACAGGACATTGGGATGAAACGTTAGAAAAGTTACTAATAGAAAAAGAATTGCTAAAATGGCGTGAAGAGTATTTAGATGGGAAAGAGTAAGTCCACGGGGCTTACTCTTTTTTTGCATAAGGGTGAGTACGAATGGTGCCAATAAACTGTTGAGTAGGGATAAAAGAGTTGAGTGGTGCTAATACTTAGCAAGTAAAAATAATGGAATCAATAATTGATAAATGCTCTTCCTAATCCGCGACAGAAAATAGTGCCTTATCCAGCATAGTAGCCGTGAATAAGAAGAGCAATCTATCCCTTTAATCATAAACATGAAACAACATCAATTCATGCACCATCTTTTTCACTTGTTCCTCATTAGGTGGTGTTTCATTATTCCACTGAATCGCCCCATCTTTTTCGTATATTCCTTCGTAGCGATTTTGTTTATAAAAGAAACTGATTGTCCAGCCTGGTAGTTGTTGATTTTCGTATAGTGGCTTAAAGCTGAAATGTTGAATCATATGTAGGGCTCCTTTCAAAGTGGAAATCTCATTTTATTTAGTATAAATTGTCAATGAAATTATTCAAAGTAAAAGCTAAGTATATGTCGAAAAATGGCTATTCATTTTATAACAATGAACTGTCTGCTATAATATAGCTTAGTTTTGAAGAAATGGGTGAATCAGATGCATACGCTATTATCGATTCTATTTATGACCGTTGTAGGAGCAGTAATTGGTGGGCTCACCAATTATATTGCGATTAAAATGCTGTTCAGACCATATAATCCAATTTATCTGGGTTCTTGGCGATTGCCATTTACACCTGGTTTAATCCCTAGAAGACGTGATGAACTAGCCAAACAGCTTGGGAAAACAGTTGTTAACTATTTATTGACTCCAGAAATGTTCCGCAAAAAACTGTTCACTGAAAGTAACAAACGAATAGTAGAACAATGGTTGAATGATAAAATCAAAGAAAATGTATTTACCGAAGAAAAAACAATTAGTGAGTGGGTACAGCAAATTGGTGTAACAAATTTACCACAAACAATTGAAGGTAAGATTGACAATATTGTTGTAAATCAAGTTGACCATTTGAAAAATGTTTTATCAACCAATTCAATTGAAGCTTTGTTGCCAGAATCATGGCAGGAAAAAGCCACAACAAAGATTCCTGATATTTCTCGTTATATTTTGAAAAAAGGCGAAGATTATTTCGAATCAGAGGAAGGTTATCAAACGATTAAACGTTTAATCGATGACTTTTTAGATTCAAAAGGGAAACTTGGTGGAATGATTCAAATGTTCTTGGGAGATTCAACTTCACTTGTTGGAAGAGTACAAAAAGAAATTAATAAGTTTTTAAATGCACCTGGTACAATGGTATTATTAACTAACTTATTGACATCTGAGTGGAAAAAGTTAAAAGTACAATCTGTTTCACAATTAGTAGGAGAACTGGATTTCACTTCAACAACTTCAAGAATACAAGCCTATGTAAAAGAGGAACTACAATTAGAAAATCGTTTAGACAAGCCGCTTGTGTACTATTGGAAAGATGGTGCAGACTGGATAGCACAAAATGTCGTACCGCAACTAGTAGAAAAAGGTTTTGTTATGGCTGAAGATAAACTAGAAGACGCAATCAACCGTCTGAACCTACAAGAAATTGTAAAGGAACAAGTGGATACATTCCCAGTATCAGTTTTGGAAGATTTAGTGTTAGGGATCTCAAAACGCGAATTCAAAATGATTACTGTACTAGGTTATGTTCTTGGTGGAGCGATTGGTGTCATACAAGGTATCATTGTAAACATATTCTAAATTAGATATCATTAAATTAATGGCTCTGGTAATGTTGATTTTTTAATGTATCTTACTTGAGCGAAAGGCAACGACTCCAGCGGGAAAGCGTCGCCTGGAGTGAAACTGATGAAATATCAACAGTATTGTTAAGCAAAATCAAATTAAAGAGAAAGTAGGGAAATGAAATGATTAATATTTATAATGAAATCAATGCACTAGAAGGTTCTTTCCGTAAAACAAACGAATTTAAAGCTTTAGAAGAAGCGATTGCAACTGTAAAAGCTGATTCAGATGCGAAAGAACTTTTCAAAAACTTCCGTCAAGTACAACTTTCATTGCAAGAAAAACAAATGAAAGGTGAACAAATTGGAGAAGATGAAATACAATATGCTCAAAAAACAGCTCAACTAGCTCAACAAAATGAAAAAATCGGCAAAATGCTACAAGCTGAAATGGCTTTAAGTGGTCTAATCGAGGAAATTAACCGCGTACTTGTTAAACCTGTTCAAGAGTTATATCAAGAATTGGATGACTAATATGTAACCTCAAAATGCTCTCAGGCAAAAATGCTTGAGGGCTTTTTGTTTGTTCTAAAACTCCTTAAACAAAGATTCCTTTCGAGATTTAATCAAAAATTTGCTACAATAGATTCGATGTTTTGAAAAGTACAATCATTTATTATGCAGGGAAACCAACTCGAAAAATAGATAGATTCATTAACAAAATGTTTTACAGAGAGAAGTGACTAATTGTATGAAAGTATTAAAAGTAGATCAAGCATACCCACAAGATTTTATGCGAGTGTTTCATGATATAACGAATTTATTTTTTGAAGATACACAACTTGCGAAAAAAGACATGGTGCCAGATTTAGTGGTTCATTTCGATCATTATACGAATGAGCATTTTACGATTATTGCAGACGCTACACTTCAAGCAAATGATCAACTTTATAAGAGCCATTTCGAACAAGGATATGAAACTGAAGGTACTGATAAAGATCAAAAAATCCGATTGAAACGTGCATTATCACATGTTTTACTTGATACGCTTGAACAAATGACAGGAATCAAACAACAATGGGGAATTCTAACGGGTATTCGTCCAACAAAGCTTTATCATAAATTTAGAAAAGCTGGATTATCAGATGATGAAATCCATGGTAAGCTGACAGATGAATTTAGCTTAACTGATGAAAAAATTAGTATGTTAAATAGTATTGTGAAAAACCAGCTAAAGACAATTCCTGATTTAGACACAATTGGCAATGAAGTAAGTATTTATATTGGCATTCCATTTTGCCCAACAAAATGTGCATACTGTACATTCCCAGCATATGCCATTCAAAGTAATCGCAAACAAGGGAAAGTTGCTACATTTTTAGATGGATTGCATTATGAAATCGAAGAAATGGGTAAATGGTTAACGGAGCATGATATGAAAATCACATCTGTGTATTGGGGGGGAGGAACTCCTACATCAATTGAAGCAGATGAAATGGATGCTTTATATAAAACAATGTTTGATTCATTCCCACATACAGAAACGATTCGAGAAATAACAGTTGAAGCTGGAAGACCAGACACCATCACTCCAGAAAAATTAGAGGTTTTGAAAAAATGGGGAATTGATCGCATCAGTGTTAATCCACAATCTTATACAGATGAAACTTTAAAGGCAATTGGTCGCCATCATACGGTTCAAGAAACAATCGATAAATTCTGGATGGCAAGAGAAGCCGGCATGAATAATATTAATATGGATCTTATCATAGGGCTTCCTAATGAAGGAATAGATGAATTTGAGCATTCACTTAATGAATCCGAAAAAATGATGCCAGAATCTTTGACAGTCCATACACTTTCATTTAAACGAGCATCAGAAATGACACATAATAAGGATAAATATAAAGTGGCAGATCGTAAAACAGCAGAAGAAATGATGCATCGTGCTCACGATTGGACAGCTGAACATGGTTATACACCATATTATCTATATAGACAAAAGAATATTTTAGGTAACTTAGAGAATGTAGGTTATTCAATTCCAGGTGAAGAAAGTATTTACAATATTGTTATTATGGAAGAAGTCCAAACGATTATTGGTTTGGGGTGTGGCGCTTCAACAAAACTTGTGAATGCTGAAACAAGTAAGATTACTCAATATCATAACCCGAAAGACCCCGCAGCATATATCCTTACTTTTGAAGATGCAATTCATAAAAAAATCCAAGCATTGGATGAATTATATGGCTTTGAGGTAAGTAAATAATTTCAATTTAATTTGATCTAAATCAATCCAGATAAGAGAGATGTCAAAGTCTCTTTTTCCAGACTATAGACAAGCTTGAGTTTGTCTATAGTCTTTTTTCTTTTACAATAAATAATATAGATAACAGACCGTTGATTTCCACTGTAGGTGGACGCTTTCCATGGGCGGGGCCATGCCGAGCCGCTTCCCTCGCTTTGCTTAAGAAGAGGGACTCGACTGTCCCGTATTTGTGGCCACTGAAAAAGTGTAGTAATACAAATCTTTATAGTATATATCTGCTATTGAATGAAGTGGAATTAGCTCCGCTTTCCGTGGGCGAACTGACGAGCCTCCTCGCTGTGCTCCGGGGTCTCGTCTAGCTCGTCTTCCCACAGGAGTCTACGCTAATTCCCCTTCAACTAAGATGGTCACACAAGATTTTTATCATAAAAATCAAGCTACTTTTACCTTTTCAGTGCCCTCAAAAGCGGGACAGTAGAGACCCTCTTCTTTAGCAAAGCGAGGGAAGCGGCTCGGCCCCGCCTGCGGAAAGCGTCCACTCGTAGTATGTAAAAGAAAAAAACTGTAAACAAACTCGAAATTCTTTGAGTTTGTCTACAGTCTCAGTTGTTACTTAATTCAGGACACCTGTTGTATGATCTGGTCTTCAAATTTTATTAAAGAATTTTTGTTAGTCTTTCGATGAAGCCTCTTAAATATTACTATGGATTCTAAACACTGAGATAGAACCGTTAGACATTGCATTTTTCCAATGCCCGGCCTTCACCAAACAAACAACCCTACAAGCATTGCACTTAATAATGAAACAGCAATACCACTGATAAGAAGTTTCCACACGTTTCTGCCGATAATCGCTGATTTCTTTTCATTTAAAAGTGAGCTAAATGCGCCGTAAATCATACCAATTGTACTGAAGTTCGCAAATGATGTTAAGAATGTTGCTGCTACCGCAACAGTATGTGGAGCCATTGAATGAATATGTTTTGTTAAATCTATCATGGCAACAAATTCATTGGTTGCTAATTTCATACCCATTAGTTCTGCTACATACATGGCATCTTTCGTAGGTAAACCAAGCAAATATGCAAATGGGCTAAAGATGTAAGAAAAGACTTTTTGAATCGTTAAGCCGTGAACAACTAAACCTAGAATCCCATTGACAGCAGCTGTTAAAGCTACATAACCAACAAGCATTGCAGCAATAACGATGACCATGTTCATACCAACTAACATACTGTTAGAAATGGTTGAGAAGAAGTCCTTCTTCTCTTCTTTTGATGGTTTGTAAACGATATCTTCTTCTTTTGGAACGTCAACTGGATGCAGCATATTAACAATAAGCAAAGCGTTTAAACAGTTTAACGGAATCGCACAGAAAACATATGTCGCTGGAACCATTGATAAGTAAGCGCCTACAATAGATCCACTAATACAACTCATACTCATAATCCCAAAAGTAAGTAAACGATTTTCATTTAATTTATCCAACTGATTTCGAATAACAGCTAATGCTTCGGTGTTCCCTAAGAACATCATCTGGATAGAATAAAAACTTTCTAATTTTGGTAAACCTGATACTTTAGATATTAACCAACCTACTTTATCAATAATCCAAGTTAAAATACCGAAGTAAGATAAAATATCAAAGAAAGTAACGATGAAAATAATTGGCACCAATGCACTGAAGAAAAAGTCCACATTGTGATGTGCTAAAGCACTTGGCCATACAAAAGAAATTCCCTCGTTTGCACATTTGATTAACCAATTGAAGAAGGCGGCAATCTGATTGATAATCCAACCACCGATTGTTGTTTTTAGCATAAACCACGTAATCAGTACTTCAGCAATAAGAATTGTAACAATGGCACGCCATTTTATTTCTTTCTTGCGAGGCGAGCATAGGAATACGATCCCCATGACTATAAAAACGCCCAAAACGTTTAATAAAAAATACATATAAGCAACTCCTTGCTATAAGAATAAGCAATAAAAAAGCCCTTACATTTTTCACAATTGAAAGAATGAAAAGTAAGCGCGTCAGAGTAAAAATAGTCCAATTCACTTGAAAAACTACTTTTATTCAAACTTTCCTGTAGTTAAGTAATGAAGGTTCCTAAGTATACACAATCATTTCATTAATGATTCAATACAAGGAAATGCTTTTGTTTTATTGATAAGAATATTACACTCAGCAAATTGAATTATCAATATTTTATCATTTAGTCGCAATAATAAAATTAACTTGAAAATTCCTAAAGGTCAGACGACTAACTTTTATAATGTACAATATATAATTTTCTATACAATAGTTGTTACCCCAAATTCATGTTTCTAATCAACCACATATCTTTTATGTTTTCTTCATGAATGAAACAATTTCATAATGCAAAATTTATATAAAATATACGAACATTTTTTAATGATATCCAATTTTGTTCATTGCATCACTTTCGACTGCGGTTCCTCGCGAATGTATTCGCATTTCCTTCTTGTGATGTTAATTTAGTGATAATCATTCTGAAAAAGAAAAATTGAAAATTTACAATAAAAATCTTGTATAGCTATCTTTGTTGATGTGGAATTAGCGAAGACTCCTGCGGGAAAGCGAGACAGGTGAGACCCCGCATGGCGATTAAGGAACGGAGTCTAAGAACGCCACGTCCTGTGGCAACGACTCCGTGACCAACATCCTGTTGCCCCGAGGAG
>DATMJF010000394.1:0-5274 GCA_035554455.1 Rummeliibacillus sp. | reverse complement strand
TACATGGAGAAGGATTTAGATCGATTATTAAATGAGCTTTCGAATATTAAGCGTGAACCAATTCAAAAACAACAAAGTTTTCAAAAACTTTCAGAGAGAATTAATGATGACAAAACTTTAGGAAAGAAATTGAATAGTTGGAAACCTGCTTTTGCTCTGATTCTCGTCGGCTTAGTGTGCTGCATATACTTATTGACAATACAATCACAACCTCCAATGCAAGTTACAGTTAGAGGCGAAAAAATGATTGAAATATTCGATCATGATCAAACCTATATCCAAACAATGACACTTTCAAACTCGCATTCATTAAGATCATTTCCTACTGGTAATCCATCCTATTATTTTGGTGTCCAAAAGAATGTGAATCCAATTAGTAGTGTAGCTATAAAAAAAGAAGATTTACTGTTATCAGCAAAACCAGTAAAAAGTTTATATATACAAAATCACTCCACTATAATTAAAGATTCACAAGTGAAATATCGTAGAAATAATCATGAAGGAATATTATTTTTAAAATTTGTATTTTTTGATGATAATACTGATTTACTATATGTGAAAGATGTTAAAGCAAATCAGTGGTATAAAATTGAGGGTGAAAGCGCTGAAAGATTGCAAGAATTTAGATATTATCATATTTCTTATGGAGGATTTGATCTCCTCTATTTTTTAACAGGAATCTTTGTTATGACATATTTGATTAATTTAATCATAAAGGATAAACTTCCAATTCTTAAACGAACACCAAGATATATAAATAACCAGCATAAAAGGACTGAAAGAATAATTATATTTGTGTGCACAGTTATTTTAAATGGGATATTGTATTATATGGGATTCGTCCACATTTTAGTTTTTCTTGTATTAACTTTTATAATTTTGGGATATGGACTTTATATGGAATTGAAATATCGTCCAGAAACTAAATATTATTATTTGATCATTAATTCAATTGTTCAAGTAGTTATCTTTTTTCTCGGGTTTTTATGGTTGTACTAGTATCATCACTCTTTAGAAATCTACGAAATAGCTGAAAATACTTTAACCTCCAAATGGAAATTAAGATCTCTTTAGTGGGGAAGGGCAAATTTACCTCTCTCCACTTTCATCTTTTATTCTCGTGTGATCTGGTTTTATGCTTTCTTACATGTAAACTAGAGAAAAAATTATTTTGTCTATATAGCGAACTTTATGGTATAACTGTAGGAAAACATTTAAGAAAGTGATGGTTCAGCATATGAAAGATGAGTTGTTAAGAAAAAAGGAAAGTATTTTGAGTTCTCAAAATAATAGAAAAGCAGATTTTATATTGCGTAATGCACAAATTGCAGATGTATTTAATCTGGAATGGCGAAAAGCAGATATTGTTGTTAAGAACGGAATCATTGTTGCAATTGACGCGGAAGGGATTTTTGAAGCGGAGCATGAGGAAGACGCAAATGCTGGCTACGTAACTCCTGGACTAATCGATGGACATATTCATATTGAATCTTCCATGTTACCACCTTCTGAATTCAGTAAGATTTTATTGCCACACGGGATTACAACAGTCGTTACAGATCCACATGAAATAGCGAATGTAGCAGGTGCTGAAGGCATTCAATATATGCTAGATGATGCGAAGAATGCTGAAATGGATATCCATGTCATGTTACCTTCAAGTGTTCCAGCCACATCTTTTGAAAATGCTGGTGCCACACTTAAAGCCAATGATTTAGCGCCATTTTTAACACAATCAAATGTTTTGGGCTTAGCAGAAGTAATGGATTTTCCTTCGGTGTTAAATGGTGAATCTGATATGCTCATGAAAATTGCTCAAACAGAAGCGAATAAAAGTGTTATTGATGGGCATGGTGCAGGTTTAACTGCTACGCAAATTCGTGGATATAGAGTTGCAGGAATTCAAACCGATCATGAATGTGTCACAGCGGATGAAGCAAGAATTCGGATACAGCAAGGGATGTATGTCCTAATTCGTGAAGGCTCAGCTGCAAAAAATTTACGTGATGTGTTACCAGCAGTGAATTCTGCCAATGCAAGACGATTTTTATTCTGCACAGATGACAAACATTTAGATGAATTAATTGAAGAGGGGAGTATAAACCATTCAATCGCCTTAGCTGTAGAAGAGGGAATGGAACCACTTCAAGCAATTCAAATGGCTACACTTAATGCTGCAGAATGTTATCGATTGAATCAAAAAGGTGTCCTTGCAGAAGGTTATATTGCAGATTTTATATTACTTGATGATTTAACAACTTGTAAGCCACAAGCCGTATGGAAGAATGGAAAAAAAGTTGTCGAGAATGGTCAATTGCTTCAAAGAAAACTAGAATCCGTGCCTGTACCTCCATCTATTTTACAATCAGTTCATATTCCAAAGCTCACATCAAAGGATTTGGGCATTGTTTTTAAAAAAGGTAATCTAGCAAATATCATCGAAGTCGAACCAAATCAACTAATTACTCATAAAAAGGTAGCAAAAGTCCAAGTAGAAAATGAAATGTTTGTTTCTTCAATAAAAGATGATTATTTAAAATTAGCTGTCATTGAACGACATCACAATCTCGGGAATATAGGACTTGGTATTGTACATGGCTTTGGCCTTCAAAAAGGAGCGGTCGCAACAACAGTAGCACATGATTCTCATAATGCTCTAGTTTGTGGAACAAATGACGAGGATATGCTCCTAGCTCTTGATGCTTTACAAAAGATGCAAGGGGGCTATGTTGTAGTCGCGGATGGGGAAGTACTAAGTGCTTTACCTCTAACCATTGCAGGACTTATGACAAATATAAAAGCGGAAGAAGCAGCTAAACAATTACATGATTTACATTGTGCTTTGTTACAATTAAATCCGGATCTAAACTTCCATCTTTTCTTAACATTATCATTTATTGCACTACCTGTGATTCCACACATCAAGCTGACAGATACGGGATTGTTTGATGTTACAAACTTTAAACATATTCCAATTGAAGCAGATGAAAGTGAATGATCGATTTTTTAGATAGAAAGTAGATTTCTATAAATTAAATTTTTTTCAATATGAATTTAAAGCTGAACTCTGTGTTTTATAGGGTTCAGCTTTTAAAATATTTAGATTTATTTTAATTCTAATTATGGAATTTTATAGAAAATTGTTTTAATATTAATAATTATCAGATAAATATAGTGGGATATATAAAAGGAGATAACGATGAATGTTAAAATAATATTTTTTGATCTAGATGGTACTCTTATAAATTACGAAGATGGAAGTATTTCTTCAAGTTCAAAAAAAGCTATACAAATATTAAAAAGTAATGGAATAAGATTAGTAGCAGCTACTGGTAGACCGTTATCGATGTGCCAAGAACTAAGAGAATTAGGGATAGATACATTCATTACTGCAAATGGTGCATATGTTAAACATAAAGATCGAGTCATACATAAAACTTCAATGACAATTGATGTTGTCCAAACTGTAAAGAATTTTGCTGATGATAATAAACAAAGTCTATTATTCTTTACAGAGGAACTATCAATGAACAGGATACAAATTTCAACCACTCTTCAAGCAATGAATGAAACACTATCATTACATGAATTTCCGGCTATTATTGGAGAAGTAGTGACTCAAGAAATATATCTAATGTGCTTATATGCAGATCAACAAACAGTTGAAAAATACACCATTAAATTTCCAGATTTAATATTTAAGAGATGGCACCCATTTATATCGAATGTGTTGCAACAAGATGTATCGAAATCGATTGCGGTAAAAAAAGTATTAGATTACTTCAACATAAAACCATCAGAAGCTATTGCATTTGGAGATGGGGAAAATGATATAGACATGATCGAACAAGTTGGCTTTGGAATTGCAATGGGAAATGCTCATGAAACATTAAAAAGTGTCGCAGACTTTGTAACCAGAAAGTCAAATGAAGATGGTATTGAATTTGCTTTAAAGAAGCTGCAGCTTATCTAAGGATACGAAGAAAGAAGGTATGGCATGTACGAATTATTTAAGTATAATTGGCAAATGAGAGAAGATTGGTTTAAGTGGTGTGAGGATCTTTCAAATGATGAACTTATAAAGAAACGAACTGGAGGAATGGGTAGTATTCTCCGTAATATATTTCACGTTATCGATTGTGAACAACTTTGGATTAATCAAATGAAAGGAACACCTGTTATTCAAAAAGACATTAACACAATAACAAGTTTGAATGAAATAAAAGAATTTTCAACGTTAACAAAAACTGTGACTGAACAATTTATTTTAGATTATATTGAGAGAAATGATAAGAAAATACATGTATATCAAAAGAATAATGGAGAAGAACTGCATTTTTCGTATGAGAAAATCCTTCATCACATCATGACTCATGAAATTCATCATATGGGACAATTATCGGTTTGGGCTAGAGAAATTGGCAAAAAGCCTGTACCATCTGATTTGATGTTGAAGGATCTATTTTGAAAATCAACAAATAAATTTAATATAAGCTGAAAGAGCTTTGGTTGGATAAGGTAACAAAGCTCTTTTAATTTAGCTGTTTTCTCGAATGTTGATGTTTTTCACACTATACTATTGGTTGCAGGTTTTGAATTTTATGGAAAAATAAAAACTGAAAATGATAGGAGATGAGTAGAATGGAAGTAGAGTATTTTATCCCGCATTAACGGGCAGTAATCCCCCACCTCAAGATTGAGAGAAGCAAAGAAGATAGGTGGGGGATAACTGCCCGTAAAAGCCCGAATGGTTCAACTAACCATCAGTGGGGGATGAAGAACCTCCCCACTGATGGAAGTTTCACTTTATTGGAATTGTCCCGCCAGAAGATTATTTAGAACGAATTAAGCATTTTCAAGGAAGATGGGTTAACTATTTAGGTGTAGAACCACATATAACTCTGAAAGCACAAGGTGGATTAACTCCAGATAAAAAGTGGATAGATCAAGTACGAAAAGTGTGCCAGAATTTCAAACCATTTCAGGTGACATTAGATAAACCAATGTATTTTGGAAATAGTATTTTATATTTGAGCGTTAACTCAAATAATTTACACAATTTACATCAAAAAATAGTGCAAGAGATTTCACCATCAGAGGCCTTGATAAAGGGTTATTTTGAACTTGATGCCTTTGTACCCCACTTAACATTAGGGAAAGAAAAATACGGTAGAAATATTTCTACTGGACTATCAAAAAAAGAATTAAAAGATATGGAAGAATTAGTAGATAAAGAATTGACCCCATATCCCAATTTTGAAGTGAGTTTTATTA
>DATMJF010000393.1:0-5176 GCA_035554455.1 Rummeliibacillus sp. | reverse complement strand
AAAAAATAACAGCTGTTTACTTTACCTACAACTCTAGTATTAGACCTATTTACAAAGTGATAGTACAGTTCGAACAGATTGGGCAGATAAATCCAGTGCTTGTTTTTCGTCGTTATTTAACGATAATTCGATAATAGACTCAATTCCAGCTCCTCCAATAACGGTTGGTACGCCTAAAAATAAATCTGAATAACCATACTCACCATCTAAATATGCAATTGCAGGTAATATACGTTTTTTATCGAGAATAATTGCCTCCGCCATCTCTACTAATGCTGCTGCAGGGGCATAATATGCACTACCATTGCCAAGTAATCCTACAATTTCTCCACCGCCATTACGAGTCCGCTCAACAATTGCATCTAATCTCTCTCTAGATATAATCATTTCTAAAGGAATGCCACCTGCATATGAATAACGTATCAGCGGTACCATATCATCTCCATGTCCACCTAATACAAATCCCGTAATATCTTCAACAGATATATTTAACTCTTCAGCCACAAAAGTATTGAAACGAGCCGTATCAAGTACACCTGATTGACCTATCACTCTATGTTTTGGGAATCCAGTTACTTGATAACATATATAAGTCATAGCATCTACAGGGTTACTTAACACTAAAACATAACTATCAGGAGCATATTCTTTAACTTTTTCAGATACGGAGCGCATGATTTGTGCATTCTTGTTTACCAAATCATCTCGGCTCATACCAGGTTTTCTTGCAATACCAGCTGTAATAATAACCATATCTGCCCCTAGAATTTCTTGATATTTGGAAGTTCCAATTATTTTCGAATTAAATCTTTGTATAGAACTTGCCTGATACATATCTAAAGCTTTTCCTTTAGAGGGATTCTCCTGCTCAGGAGTTTCCACAAGAATAACATCACCTAACTCTTTTTGAGCAAGCATAAGTGCAATAGTAGATCCTGTATAACCAGCACCTATGACTGCAATTTTATGACGTCTAAATACCATCAACTCGCCTCCTTTTTTGTCTATTATTCTTCTATATTATTTGCTACTATCGTTACTAGAATTTTTTTCATTTTTAAGAGGCAATTCTTCATTAGATTGTTTTAGCATATTATAGACAGATTGATCTGGTCGAGGAATAACATGGGAAGATAACAATTCACCAACTCTTTTGGCGGCTTCTCTACCTGCTTCTATCGCAGCTTGAACAGCTCCCACATCTCCTTGTACTACAATGGTAATAATACCGCCATCAACTTTTTCTTGGCTCACTATACTAACATTTGATGCTTTCACCATTGCATCTGCAGCCTCTATAGAACCAATTAACCCTCTCGTTTCTATCATTCCAATTGCTTCACTCATTCATTTCTCCCCTTTTTATTTCCATTGAATCAATTATTCCAATAATGACAGAATCGATAGGGATTGGCTGATCTCGAATAATATATCTAGATGCCCCTCCATTCGTCACAAGTACTTCATCTCCAACACCTGCACCAATACGGTCAACAGCTACAAATTGAGTAGACACTTTTTGTCCATCTAAATCCATTGGCTGAACGATTAAAAATTTTAGACCTTGTAGCCCTTCTTCTTTCCTTGTAGCCCAAACATTTCCTACTACTTTTCCCATTTTCATCGCTTCATCACCTATGTTTTAAAATATGAATTGAATTCCATTGGCTAGATTACATACAGTATTTATGGTTGACGATTACTATATGATTTAAAGTAACTATTAACCTTCTTGATTTGGTAATAATATTTCTAATTCATTGTGTGGTCTTGGAATAACATGTACTGATAACAATTCACCCACACGCTCGGCGGCTACAGCACCTGCGTCTGTTGCTGCTTTGACAGCTCCTACATCACCTCTTACCAATACCGTTACAATACCGCCACCAACATGCACCTTTCCAATTAAATTAACATTTGCTGCTTTTACCATTGCATCAGCCGCTTCGATAGAACCAACCAATCCTTTTGTTTCTACCATTCCTAAAGAAGTTCCCTCATTTGCCATAAATTTTCCCCCTCATTGTTATTTAGATAATTCATTTACAATTTGATTTACAATATCTTTTACCATTTCAGAATTAATAGACTTGGTGTTCATATTTTCTAATAAATTTTCAATTACTTCTTTTGTTTCAGTATTATTTGGTTCTTTTTGAAGCTTTTGCGGTAAATTAACCTCTTTAATCCCATAAGCCATTCTCTTGATATTCAGTAGATGTTTTGCAGATATATTATCAGAGGTAATATTGCCTCCAAAAGATCCACAACCTAAAGTCATTGAAGGCATCAAACCCGTTGTACCACCTACTGCCCCAATCGTAGCCATCGTATTTACTAAAATTCTAGAAACGGGCATTTCTATAGCAAACTCTTTTGCTACAGCTGAATCCTCTGTATGAAGAGATAAGCTATGTCCCATCCCACCTAATTGTAATAATGAGAAGCATAGCTCTTTTGCATGTTCAATATCATCTGCTACATAAAGTGCTAAAATAGGAGATAATTTTTCCAATGAGAAAGGAATTTCTTTTCCTACTTTTGTTTCAATACCAATAATGATCGGTGTTTCTTGCGGTATTTCTAAACCTGCTATTTGTGCAATTTGTTGTACACTTTTCCCAACAATTTTCGGATTTACTTTTCCCGTAACAGGCGAGATGACTTTTTCTATTAATCTCTTTTCATTTTCATTTAAAATATAGGCACCATTTAATTTAAATGTACGTATTGCCATTTCTAAAACATTTCGATCGATAATGACTGCTTGCTCCGTTGCACAAATCGTGCCATTATCAAATGACTTACTATTGATAATATTTTTAACAGCATTTTCTACTTTCGCAGTACGTTCAATATAGGTCGGAACATTACCTGGACCTACTCCATAGGCTGGCTTTCCTGAACTATATGCTGCTTTTACAAGCCCACTCCCACCCGTAGCTAAAATGAGATTCACATCTGGGTGTTTCATTAGTTGCTCTGTTGCTTCCATTGAAGACATCGTTAAGCAAGATATCAAGCCTGGAGGTGCTCCTGCTGAAATAGCGGCTTCTTCACACACCTTTAATGCTTCTTGAGTACATTTGACAGCATAAGGATGTGGACTTACAACAATCGCATTCCTAGTTTTAAGCGAAATGATTGTTTTGAAGAAAGCTGTTGATGTCGGATTTGTTGTTGGAATAATCCCTGCTATTATGCCAAATGGAGATGCTACTTCAATTATTTGCTGTTTTTTATCCTCACTGATAATACCTACCGTTTTTAAATCCTTAATGCTGTTATATACATTTTTTGAACCTACTTCATTTTTTATCGTTTTATGTTCAACTATTCCCATGCCCGTTTCTTCTACTGCCATTAAAGCTAACCGTCTAGATTGTGAAAATGCTGCATCTGCTACTGCTTTTGTAATAGCGTCGACTTGATCTTGTGTGTAATTCATGTATATCCGTTGTGCTTCTTTTGCTTGTTGAGCTGCAGCTCTCATCTCTTGTACAGCCAATAAATCTCGGTCGATTTTTAATTCCATTAAAATTCCTCCTTTGTCAATAATCTAACGGGTGCTTAGCTATTCGAAATATCGCTTCTCGAAAAGCTTCCGTGGCTGCAATACAGGAAGAATAAGATCCCGTCAGTAAACCTCCGCCAAAATTTGTCTCAGAAGGTGGAGCATAAAAGTCACAAATTTGAATCTCACTTGCCTTTAAGGCTGCATCCATACCTACAATTGCTTCTACTGGTGGAGCGATTAAATAAGCTAATGATTTTCCTTCTTGAATCCCTGCTAACTTAGCCAAATGTTTTCCACAACTAGCTATTGCATTGGCATATAAGGCATGATTTGTATCTCCGTTAATTGCTTCAAAATAAGCTTTATTTTCAATGGTAAGTCGAATTACATCAAGACCACTTTTTACTTCATCTGGCGTTGCTCCCGCTATTATCCCTATAAACTCTCCTGATAAAGGACCTGATGCATGTGCAGAACCAGCATAAAAACTTTTTGAATAGACTACCTCTACATCTGCTTTTTTTGTTGCCTCATCTGCAGCTGTATTTCCAATATCATCAATCGTTGTAGTAAATAGCCCTAAACTTTTATGCTTCGGCTCTAGTGAAAGTTTTTCTGCCAAGTATGGATCCACATTCGAAATAATTTGTGTCGTCAATAGTTCAGCAAAAATTTTTGACATCTAGGATCCTCCTAATCTTCTTTATTCGCTAATGAAATACCACTTGTTTTGTACTTTAGGATTTTTTGAATGAGGGATCCTAAATAAGCTCCAGCTTCAACTGATGGAATACCACCCTTATGAATATTTGAAACGACTATTCGATCCGCTTCAATTGTGCCAAAGCGAGGCTTATAGCATAAGTACGCACTCATAGAATCAGCAGCTACAAGCCCTGGACGTTCTCCAATTAAAATGACCACAACCTCTGCTTGTAATAATTCACCTATTTCATCCATTAATGCTACGCGACCTTTATCGATATAAAATGTAGTACCTATTTCAATATTTAGATTTCTTAATGACTGCTGTAAACTGAGATAAACATCTTCAAGATTCTCTTCTATTGCTTTTGCACTTAATCCATTCGAAACGATAATTTGGACTTGTGGATTATTTTTGCATTTTTCCACTACCGTTTTTTTCGAGCCTTCTGATAATCTTCTACCCAAATCTGGGCGTCGAATATATTCTTCTTTATCCTGTACTTTTGTTCTCACCTGAAAAAAGTCTAACTTTTCAAAAATTTCTTTCGGTACTTCCCCATAAACAGCATCTACTGCTGCAGCATGATCATATCTAAACTTTAACCATGTTTTAGTCTTAGGACGAGATCCTGCTCTCCCTACTGCAATTCTTGCGGGTGTTTTCATCTGTAGCTCTTTTTTAACTGCATCTAACTCTTCATCCTGTAAACTATCGTAAAGTGGTGCCTCTTTTTTCTCTTCTGCCTCTATTTGTGTATGATGAAAAGTAACGTAATCCTCTATCTTGATTTCCTTATGGTTTTGCTCGGTAATTGTCCAAGGTTTTTCTTGTATAAGTGAATGACTTTCTTGTTGCTGAATTGTATTTAACTTTTCAACAATCATAGAGGTAATCTTTTCTACTAGTTGTTCATCCATCTATTTCAACTCCTATCTCATAAAAATAGT
>DATMJF010000392.1:0-3672 GCA_035554455.1 Rummeliibacillus sp. | reverse complement strand
CGCAAATGCATAGATATCCTGAAAAAGGTGTTTGTGAAGGTCTAAGAAGGAATTTAATGTAAAATCCTTCATTTTATAAGAGCCTTGTTCAATTTGTAGAGCACGTATGGAGAAGGAAAAAGCTTCTGCTTCTTCAAGCTTCTCCAAATTTGTAATGCCTAACAAATTCGATTTTAAAAGATACTCTTCGTTCTCTTCTGTGTTATACTTTTCCATTTTGTAGAGCTTTCTTAATAACGGATGGCGTGATATCAATCCCAGAGTTAACGAGTGAAACAGCTTTTTTCTGAAGTGAAGGATGTAATGACATGTTTTCTAACTGTAGGTTTTTTGTAACACGTTTCAATTCCTTGGAATTCATTTGAATTTGCTTCATTTGATAACTCCCTT
Organism: Rummeliibacillus sp.; assembly: GCA_035554455.1. Classification (GTDB taxonomy): domain Bacteria; phylum Bacillota; class Bacilli; order Bacillales_A; family Planococcaceae; genus Rummeliibacillus. Next base: position 3,282 of record DATMJF010000392.1, on the reverse strand, counting down.
CTTTAACTTAATTATACTTCAATTAATGGTTGGAATGCGATTAATATATATAGGGATATCAGCATTCAGTCAATTATTATCTGTAGATTTAATTTTTATTCTTTCAGCTGTTTTAACAACTTATTATGCCATTTTGAAAGTAAAAGTAAGCCCACAATCGATCCGATTAAAGCCATCGTCATATCCCATTCGGAATCAAATGGATCGTTTTGAACTGCTAAAAAATCTTGAGCAAATTGTGAGCCACTAGTTATTATGCTAGTAAGCATTTCAGCAATCTCGTACAAGGCAGCAATCGCCATTAAAATGCTCATGGTAAAGGTAATTAACCAAGCGCCTATCTGGATATGGGCTTTTCGTACCAATATCTCACGAATAACTATCGTAGAAAAACCTTTCATAAAATGTCCTAATCGATCATAGTCATTTCTTTTTAAACCATACTCTTCTTTTATCCAATCAAACAACGGAACCTCTGAAAAAGTATAATGAGCGCCTATAAACTCTAAAATCGATAAAATAGCGATAATCACATACGAAAGAGAAGTAAATTGAAATCGTGGATATACTGCTATGACGATAATCAACCCAACTACGATAGGACCTCCATCTGCTAACCAGTCCGAGTAGGTCTTTGGTTTAATAAGAGACCAGATTAATACAACAAGAACAATGAATAACAAAAATAAATGAAATTTGGTATGATGCGCTTTATCTTTATACACGGCTTTCACTCCGACTAATATATTTTCTACTTATAGTATTAGAGAAATAGCATGTTTATATTCAATATTTAGGATTGTAATTAGTAAACCCTAGATTTGCCTCTCCAATATTTAAAATTGAATAGAACTTCATGCAATACAGATAGTGTCCAAATCCTGTAATTCCAGTTATGTTCGCCTATTCGAAAATATTAGTAACCATAGTTAGAATGCTTCTATTTGTCTATTTCGTTGATGTTTTAACCTGGACAGAAATGGATTCTTTTTTCATTTTCTAAATTTGCAGAAGTGGTAGGAACTGCGAGACTCCTGCGGAAAAACAAGCAAGAAAGACCCCGGACTGAGCGGAGCGAGGGAGGAGGCTTTCTTGCTTGTCCGCGGAAAGGGAGTGGTTCCTACCCGCACCCGATGATAAACGAAAATCTCATAAAAAAACCTGCACTTATTACCTGCACAATAAAGGTGAACACATCCGGATATTTTTAACCAAAATCATCGGGAACAATGATATCAAGCTTACCGTCTTTTATGTGATCAACAATTTAGAAAATAGCATTTTTGTATGATGTTATGGCATAATTTGTTATATACATCGAGGACTGAAAAGTGATAGAATTGCTACTTTAGATTGATAAGCACTAAGAGGTGAAAAAAAGTTGAACAAAAGAAAACGTTTATTGCAAGGGATTTTGGTCGTTTCTGTAATTGAAATCCTGTGCTTTTATTTTATAGGTAGAGATTATTTATTTGTGAATGGATTAGACAATATGATGATTTATATCGTTATGGGAAATGTCTTCTTTTTTATTAGTTATTTCTTATTGGTGGAAGGAAGTAACTTTCGCAAAAAGTATATATTAATTACAGTTGCTTACGCTTTGTTAGTGGTCGCGCCAATTGTATATAAGAGCCATGTACCAAGTTTTAATGTGGATGATGCTAAACAAATTATTGAGCGTACGGAAGGCGGTAAAGTGGTAAAAGATCGTAAATTTGGAGGAACCATTGTAGATTATTCTGGACTAGAGGTATATATTATTACAATGGAAAAGAATAGAAAGCTTGAACGCTTTGCATTTGATCCAAATACAGAAAAATATTATACATTTGCCAATTAGAAAAGGGGCTTTAATATGGCTGAACATACGTTTACTTTAACTGCATCATGGCCAGGTGGTCGCAATTCTGTTGGAGAAATTGCAGCAGGACAACTTCAAACGAAGGTATCCATTCCTTCTGAAATGGATGGACCAGGGATTGGTACAAATCCAGATGAAATGCTTCTTGGTGCAGCGGCTACTTGCTACATCATTACGCTTGCAGCAATGTTTGAACGAGCAAAATTAGAGCCAATTGCGTTGACAATGACTTCAGAAGGACTTGTAGATGTTACGAATGGTGTGTTCACGTATGTGAAAATTACACATAAACCGAGAATCGTCATTCCGCATGATTATACAGAGAAAGATGAACGTCATATCGTACGACTCGCTGAGAAAGCAGAGAAAACTTGTATGATTAGTAAAGCTATTCAAGGTAATGTAGAAATGGCATTAGAAATTACAGTAGATTATGAATAGAATAGAGCTTTTTTCTTTTACAATAAGATAAATAAGACCGTTGATTTCCACTGCAGGCGGACGCTTTCCGCGGGCGGGGCCGAGCCGCTTCCTTCGCGTTGCTCAGTCCAGGGTCTCGACTTTACCGCTGGAGTCGCCGCCTTCCGTTCCAATCAACTGAATACGTAATTTGAACAATACCAATCTGAACGATTGCTCTTAGTTGAGTAATCGTTTTTTTGTACCTTAAAAAGGTGTGGTTTACTATATTTATATAACAACAAAAAGATGTTTCGTTAATAAAATTCTAGAAAAAACAAGATTATTCTACTTCAGTGCGCTAAAAAATCAGTCTATTAGCATATTATAATTTTTTCCTTTTTGTACAAAAATACTTAAAAATCTGATAAAAATATGTAATGATAAGGGCAATAAAGCAAAGGGGGTTTTGTTATGGGAAAGGCAGATGAAAAGGTGATTCGCTATCGTGGTAGCGAACTTAATACGAAGGGGTGGCTTCAAGAAGCGGCGCTAAGAATGTTGATGAATAACTTAGATAAAGAAGTGGCAGAGCATCCAGATGAGCTTGTTGTGTATGGTGGAATCGGCAAAGCTGCGCGCAACTGGGAGGCTTTTGACGCCATTGTTAAATCACTAAAAGAATTACAAAATGATGAGACATTACTCGTACAATCAGGTAAACCTGTGGCGATCTTTAAGTCACATGCGAATGCACCAAGGGTTTTAATTGCGAATTCGAATATTGTTCCAGCGTTTGCAAATTGGGAGACTTTCCATGAGCTCGATCAAAAAGGGCTTATGATGTATGGACAAATGACAGCAGGTAGCTGGATTTATATAGGTTCACAAGGAATTGTGCAAGGAACATATGAAACGTTTGCTGAACTTGCCAAGCAACATTTTAATGGTTCGTTGCAAAACACGATTACAGTAACAGCTGGGTTAGGAGGCATGGGTGGTGCACAACCTCTTGCTGT
>DATMJF010000391.1:0-17547 GCA_035554455.1 Rummeliibacillus sp. | reverse complement strand
GTAGTTGATCATACCTGTTTGGATCATACTGATATAGTTTTTTTCCTTGATACCAAACAAATGAATTTTTATTAACATAAGGTAAGGTAGGACTAGAAGTCTTTCCGTTACTCCACATATAATCGTACTCACTAGAATATGAGAAAAATGCAAGTCCAGTATTATGATATTTGTATACCTTTTTAGGATTCATGGCATAGCTTACTTTTTGCTTTTTTAGGATCTCTAAATTAACGCTGTATACATATCCGATTTTACGTTGATATTTAACTTTTGCCCATCCGTTAGGATTAATGGAATAAAGAAGGACCTTATTATTTTTTTGAACTTTTGCTATTTTAGTGGATTTTGAACTTGGACTTTTATAAAGGTTTGTTGGATAGATAACTTCTCCATTCATTGTTTCAGCTTGTGCTTTTGGTTGCTGTACTACAGATAATCCAATGACTAAAATAAGTGCTATAAGGCATTTCATGCAAATGAGTTTCTTCATATTATCCTCCTCTTAGTAGATTGTATATAGTCTACATATATTAATAGTTTCTCATTAATATTCCAAAAATCTTTGATGTTAGAATAAAATGAAACTATCCTACTTTGTTTTATTAAAAGTCAACAATTAGTTTATATGTTAGTACACAGAGAGACAAACTATTATCTTTTTATTAATAAGATGAGCATCAAATTACAAGAGGAGATTATAGCTATAACTCCTATTTATATGGTGACTCCTATTTTTTGATTGAGGAGGGCACTGAAAAACCATTTTGCCCCTAATTTTTATAGTACAAATCTGCTATAGCATGAAGTGGAATCAGCTTCGCTTTCCGCGGGCGAACCGACGAGCCTCCTCGCTGCGCTGCGGGGTCTCTCTGGCTCGCTTTCCCGCAGGAGTCTTCGCTGATTCCACTTCAACAAAAAACGCATCACAAAATTTTATTATTAAAATTTATGCATTTTGACTTTTTCAGTGGCCTCTTGATTGGGGGGATTGGAATTTTTGGATGGTTTATCACTTTTACTTATTAACCAATATTTGAATAGTGAGGGCGATTCTGAATTGTTCACTAATCGAATACGCTTATTAATAAGAAGAAAAACAACAATCAAGTTAAACTGAACCATTCTTTAAGAAAGTTTGTGAACTAACCAAATAGACGAACGAGGGCTTTTGTTGTGGATATGATAAACTGTTTCCTATGATCTTTAAAAAATTTTTTTGAAACTTTCGAAGACTTAAATCGTTTATAATATAAATGAAATAATTGAGAAGAGGTTATTTTGAATGGAATCACAATTTCCGAAGGTTCTTCGGTTCTTTACCCTGTTATGGGTAGTGACGGCTGTTGGGTTATTTTCAGGGGTATTTGTTCCGCCATCACTTGTTATGCCCATTAGTATTGCAACAGTTGTTTTACTGATAATTGTCATGTTTAGTCGTGCAGCAAGAAAAGCAAGCAAATTCATTTCAATTTTGTTTGCTTACTTGACAGGTATTACTTTATATAGCTTATTAAACTTTTATATTGGCGCTTTAGGTGGCAATTTAGTTCTTGTCATCTTCGGTACAACTGCAGCAATTTTTATTGTTGCTGGTTTAATTGGCTATAATACAAAGCGTAATTTAGGAAACTGGGGTAAATTTTTATTCATTGTATTAATTGGTGTGTTCATCTTCTCCATCATTACTATATTTGTTGGTTTTAGCAATATTGTTATGGTGGTTGCTAGTGCCATTGGCGTACTCTTATTCGCTGGCTACACACTATATGATATGAATCAAATTGCCCGCAACTATATAAGTGATGAGGAAGTTCCACTTGTTGCATTAAATCTATATTTAGATTTCATCAACCTATTCACAGAGCTACTAAGACTTATATACTTTTTGAAAAATATTTTTGATGAAGATTAAGTGAAGAAAGAGATTGTCTAAAACTATCTAAAAAGGGATACTACCCTATAGATGTTACTATTAGACGATCATTATCGAAAAAGAATCTGCGAGACTTCTTCGGGAAAACTAGCTAGCCGAGACTACTATACCGTACAAACGGTCAAAATAGGCTTGGTAGTCAATCCGAGGAAAGTGAGCAGATTCTTTTTATTTAGGAATCATTATTTCTACTCTTCAATTGGAAATGCACTTTTGGGATATCCTAAAGACGTTTCTAAAATGCGGAAAAACTTTCTAAAATAGCACCGAATAATTCAGTTATAATTCATTTTTATGTAGTAAAATTTAAATAACCATTGTTAGAACAGAAGGTGAAATGATGAAAATTCTTGTTGCTGAAGATGATTTACGTTTGTTGAAGAATATAGCTTTTATGTTAAAGAAGGATCTTTATCAAGTAGATTGTGCTAAAAATGGCGCAGAAGCATTAGATTTCGCTCTTGATGAAGATTATGAGCTGATCATTTTAGATTGGATGATGCCAGAAAAGGATGGAATCGAAGTATGTTGTGAACTACGAAAAAATGGCTATGGGGGTGGAATCTTGATGTTAACTGCTAGAGATGATTCGCGAGATGTTATTTTAGGTCTTGATAACGGAGCAGATGACTATCTTATAAAGCCTTTTAAAATGGAAGTACTATTAGCTAGAGTTCGTGCAATTTTACGTAGAAAGAATAAGCCATTAGAACAAGTCATTCAAATTCAATCTTATACATTACACCTAGATGCTCGAACGGTCTATCGGGATAATCAGGAAATCGAATTAACGAAAAATGAATTTTTATTATTAGAATATCTATTCATCAATAAAGGACGTATCTTAACACGTGAACAGATTTATAATCATATTTGGAGTTATAATGAGGATGTTTCAAATAACGCATTAGATGCTTTAGTCAAATTAACCAGAAAAAAAATTGATGATAGCGATCATCCTTCCATTATTCAAACAGTTAGAGGGATTGGCTATAAGTTGAGAGATGCTCATGTTTAAAAAAATTCAACGAAAGCTCACCATACAATATGCATTCTTTTTCTTATTATTTGTAGTATTACTGATGGCTGCTCTTTATATTTCAATTTCTGCAATTATGCAACAACAACAAGTACAAGAACTAAAACTATTCTTTGGTAAAGAACAATATCATTTAGAAAAAGATGATGTAGCACGAGGAGATCATAATAAAGATGACCAAATAACTGATGGAAAGAAAATAGAATACGATGCTAATCGAGCTAATTTTTACTATGTGTTTACTAAAAATAACGAATTAGTGCATGGTGATGAATCTTTTTATGGACTTTATAAAGATATTGCTAATTTAATGCTTGATGTAAAAGAAGGAGACCCTCAGACAGTTGAATGGAAAAATGAAGACTTACTATTAATCAAATACCATTTGCCACTTACGCAAAATGGAAATTATATGATTATCGGACAGTCTGTTACCAAACAGCATCATCTGCTAGAACGGGTAATGTATGCATTTATCATATTAATATTGATTGGAACTTTATGTATTGCATTTTTAAGTCACTATCTTGCTGGTAAAGCAATGGTGCCGATTAAAAAATCCTTTGAACGACAACGAAAATTTGTCTCTGATGCCTCTCATGAATTGCGTACGCCTTTAAGCGTTTTCTATAGCTCTGTAGAAGTATTAGAAAATGATGATGAAAATCGATTTGGTGCTTTTGGGCAAGAAGTATTAACAGATTTAAAAAATGAAACGCAACATATGGAGACGTTGCTAGAAGGTCTATTATTTTTGGCGCGTTTTGATCAAAACAAGTTAACGACCAAAAAAGAGGATATCGAATTATCTGAGTTAGTAAATAGTATAACGAAATCCTTTGAACGAACCTTACCAGATTCCATACAATTGAAAACACAAATAGCTGATGATATCCAATTTGTAGGTGATGAAACAAGTATTAGAGAACTGCTTTATATCTTGCTTGAAAACGCAGCGAAATTTACGGAAAAAGGTTCTATTAGCGTATCACTTACAAGTATAAACAACTATATTAAATTAATTGTCGAGGATACAGGAATTGGAATCACACAACGTGATTTACCACATGTTTTTGATCGCTTTTATCAAGCGACAAAAAATCGACAAAAAAAGGGAACTGGTTTAGGATTATCTATCGCACAAGCAATCGTATCTCATCATCATGGACATATTTCAGTAGAGAGTGAATTTGAACATGGTACTAAGTTTATCGTTTCTCTCCCAATCGTTAAAGAAGACTAAATCTTGTTTTAAACAGGATTTAGTTTTTTTATTTGGCGATGTTAAATCAAATGAAGATCTTTGAATAGCAAGTGTGTTGATTTGGATAAATTAGGAAGAATATTCTTCTGTAATCTTACTTTCAAGGTGCTTGTGTCTCATTGTTTATTGATTGTAGCTACGGATTGCTCGACGCCCGCAGGAAAGCGAGCAATCCGCTTGAATGATTTAGTTAAGGAAAAAGTTTAAAAAAACTTTTTCTTTTTTTCTTTTAATTATTCAGATTCATTTCATGATTGGTAGATACACTATAACTGAAGGGAGCGGATAAAGGTGAAGAAAAGCATATGGATGATCACACCAATTATGATTTTTTGTTTGTTAGGTGGACAGTATATTGCACATGCAGATGATGATGATGATGGGAATGAGCATCACGAAAAACCCGAACATTATGAAGAACAATATAAACATGATGATCATGATGAAGAACAAGACGATGATAAATATTACGAAGAAAATAATCAGTACACAGAAGACAATTCTAATACAGTTGAACAAGGTCAATGGAATATTTGGACACGATCAATAACTGATCATACAAACAGTACATTGCCTTTTAAAGATGCAAAGACAGCAACTTTTAAAATTGATAATAATACATTTAAATTATATGTTATCCCCAAAAAAGGAGAAATATTTGTTCCTGCTGGAAAGTTAACGAAACTTTTAGGTGGGCAGTCAAAATATTACAAAAAATCAAAAATTATTGATGTGAAGGTGAATGGAAATCAGCTTATCTTCAGAGCTAATACAAATGTAGCATATGAAAACCTTGTGAAAACGCCAATTCCTGCGAAAGCATATGAATTCAATCATGATATATATGTTCCTGTAAGTGTCGTTTTAAATTCTTTAGGTTACTCAATCGATTGGCAAGAAGAAACACAACAATTTATAAGTCAAGCACTTTAATTTGTTAAAAAATAGAGAGGGATGTTAAATATGAAGGATCCAAAAAAAGCAAAATGGTTAGTTGGTTCATCAGCAGTTCTTTTATCAGCATTATTATTAACTCAAATGAATGGAACTGGAACTTCAAATACGAATAATCATGCTACAACTAGTCAACAAACAGCAGTTAACCAATCAAATGCAAGTAAAACAGAAAAAGAGCTATTACAATTGGATTGGACTAATTTTGAGGTAACAAAGGCACCAACACAATCAAAGCAATCATCTCAAACACAATCATTACAAACAACAAATCAAGGAACTGATCGTATGACCCAAAGATCATAGAGGTGAAAAAATGGAATCTCTTACACTTCACATGATGAATACCGAATTTTATGTAGAAGTACCCTCAACTTCTGGTAATTGGAAAGAGCACGTTTCAAACTGGTTAAGCTATGTTGCAAATGAATGGTCACGGTTTATCCCAAATAATGAACTAGATCAGATTAATCAACTGCTAGTAGGGGAAAAGCTGAAAATAAATCCCTTGCTATATGATTGTTTAAAAAAGGCAAATGAGTACTATAAGCAAACGAACGGGTTATTTTCTCCCTATTTAAAAAAACAAATTGAAAACCAAGGATATGTTCAATCTTTTCCTTTTAAAACAGGTAAACTGATGAACCAAAATGAAGAAAATGTAAATTCAATCCTTAAAGATCCAATCCTCTTTTTAGACAATTATGAAATTGTTAAGAATGCTGATCTGCAAATCGATTTAGGAGGATTTGCAAAAGGCTATGCAGTAGAACATATCAAAAAACTGCTGCAAGATCAAGGATTCACATATGGGATTGTAGATGGTGGCGGGGATATGACGCTATGGTCAAATGAAGAAAAAGAATGGACAATTGGCATAGCCAATCCCTTTGATGGTGACAGTATCGGAAGTATTAAAATAAAAAATGGTGCGATTGCAACTTCAAGTAGAGTTTATAGAAGTTGGGTTTATCAAAACGAAAAGAAACATCATATTCTTAATGGTCAAACAGGTAAAGTAGCAAAAACGAATGTATTACAAGCGACAGTTGTTACGAATAGCTTGTATCAATGTGAAGTGGGAGCCAAGTTATGTTTTTTAATGGATGAACAGCAGCTAAATCAATGGTTTGAACAGAGAGGTTGGCTTGTAGCTCGTTTCATTGTAAATGAAGATGAAACGACTAAATGGATTAAAACAGGAGATGGAAAGAATGTTTAATACTTGGGAATGGATCCGACTTTGTGGTTTTCTTGCATACTTTTATTTTACTGTTTCTGTTATTTTTGGCTTACTTCGAAAAACGCCATCAATCACAAAACAGAAAAACTTATTATTTCATTTACATCTAAACGCTGGGTGGATAGGGTTATTGGCATTAATCGCACATGTCTTGTTACTGTTAATCGATCAATACCAACCTTATCAAATAAAAGAAATTCTAGTGCCTTTCAGTGCTCAGTATAAGCCACTATTATCAGCACTCGGTACAATAAGTTTATATGTATTTTTAGTTGTTATATTTACATCGGATGTTTTGATTCGTTTTATGAATAGGAAGTTGTGGAAATCTATTCACTTTTTAGTACTACCTGCATGGGCTATGTCTTTCTTACATGGTGTCTTTATTGGAACAGATAGTTCAAACCATATCATTCAAATATTCTATATTGTAACAGGAAGTATTATTATTATTGCTGGCAGCTTCAGAGCTTATGGAACATATACCAAAACAACTGCTGTATCATTAAGTAAAAAAGAGTAAATATCAACTCGATATTTACTCTTTTTTTCGTCTCTACAGTCCTCAAAATTGATAAATTCATGAAGTTGAATTAATTTCATAATGCAAAATTCATATAAAATATACGAGCATTTAATGATATCCAATTTTGTTCATTGCAACGCTTTCGACGGCGAGTCCTCGTAAATGCATTCGCATTTCCTTCGTGCGATGTTAATTTAGTGAGGATCATTCATAGTCCTACGGGTAAGGCTTGAGCTGAAAGTCCCACAGGAACGATTTTAAGGAACAAAGCCTAAGAACGCCACGTCCTGTGGCAACGGCTTCGTGACCAACATCGTGTTGGCCCGAGGAGATTGAAGCCAAGCCCGTGGAAAGCGCCGTCTGTAGCGGAACATCCAAATATGAATATTGAAAAGTAAATGTGTTGAAATGTTCGTATTTAAAAACCGAAAACAGACTTATGAAATTGATTCAGTTGTTACAAAAAAACTTAAAGTTCTATTAAAAAAAGAAATAACATGAAGAACCGTGTTAAATTAAAATAGGGATATTTTTTAGAAGGAACCTCTTTGAATAGTTAAAGAGAATTCATTTAATACGAAGTAAAATTTATAAATTAACTTCAACAATTGGAAATTAAAGCATCTCTATCATTTTAATCATTTTAAAAATTTCTTTAATTGTGCACAATAGATAGAAGTTGGATATCATTTACGTTGCAAACTAAAAGGAGTGTTCAAATATGGTAAAACGAATTTTGGTAGTTGAAGATGAAGCTCAGATTGCGAAAATATTGAAACTCGAGCTTGAATATGAAGGGTATGAAGCAGTAGTTGCTAATAATGGGAAATTTGGATTAGAAGTAGCTCTTGAGGGGAAAATTGATTTAGTACTATTAGATATAATGTTACCTGAGATGAATGGAATTGAGGTATTAAGAAGAATAAGAAAAGAAGATGAACTTATGCCGATCATTCTACTAACAGCCCGTAACATGACAATGGATAAAGTAACCGGCTTAGATCTTGGAGCGAATGACTATATAACAAAGCCTTTTGAAATGGAAGAGTTGCTAGCAAGAGTGCGTTCTTGTCTTCGTCAAAATACAATTATCTCGAATGTATCAAATACTAATGATTCTATTGTATCGGTTAGAGATTTAACTATCAATAACGATACACGAGAAGTAACAAGAGGTAGTTCATCCATATCATTAACCCCAAAGGAATTTGATTTACTTGTGTATTTGGTTTCTCATAAAAATAAAATAGTAACAAGAGAAAACATTATTAAAGATGTATGGGATTATGATTATGAAGGCGATACAAATGTAATAGATGTTTACATTTGGCATTTGAGAAAAAAAATAGACGAAGGATTCGAAAATAATGCAATCATTCAGACCGTAAGAGGAGTGGGTTACATAGTAAGGGAGAATTAAGAAATGAAAATTAATACTAAAATCAATTTGATTACTACAACATGGATCATTTGTTTGCTAGTCATCGTTAATATCGTAGTGTTTTATTCTTTTATGAGTGTCACTGTCAATGTGGAAAAAAAGGTGATTCTTCAAAATGCAAGTGCAATGCTAGAAGATATTAATAACAGTAATTCGGATGCAATGATAGAAAAAAAATTATCAAAGTATTTAACACATGGATCATTTATTCGAATACTAGATAATCATTCAAGAACCCTAAACCAAGTAACGAATAATAAGCAGTTAGCAAATAAAATTAAAGGAAAATTTACTAAACAAACAAATTCTGAACGATATTTAGTAACTCTATCTCAAAAAGAAGAGCAAATTCTTGTAGTAAGAATACCAATTGAATCCAATGGTCAAGTTATTGAAACCTTGGAAATTGGGGAAAGATTAGTGGGTTTAGAATTAGGTAAAGACGTATTACTATCTATTCTTATCTTTTGTACTTTTTTTGGAGCCTTAATTTCTCTCATTGGGGGAAGATGGTTAGCAAATATCATCATTAGACCCGTCTCTAATATGATTGATACAATGGAGGAAATTGAACAAAGTGGTATTACGAAAAGAATGGTTATCGATCAGCAACCTAAAGACGAATTACAGAAACTGGCTGTAACGTTTAATCGCATGATGGATCGATTAGATATCAATTTAGAAAAACAACAGCAATTTATTTCAGATGCTTCTCATGAACTTAAAACACCAATCACTGTTATTAAAAGTTATGCAGATTTCTTAAGAAGACGTGGCATTCAAAACAAAGAAGTAGCACTTGATGCAGTCGAAGTCATTTATTCGGAAGCAACTAGAATACAACAAATGACAGAGAAATTTTTAGATTTAGCTAATACTGATGTGGAAAATGCATTAGAAAAGAAATCAATAGACCTAATAGCATTAAGTCAGGAAATAGTTAAACAGCTTCATAGCACTTATAAGAGGGATTTGGTATTACATTATGAAAAGACACCAATTACGGTAATAGCGGATGAGTTAAAGTTAAAACAGGTGATCATTATACTTCTTGATAATGCTATCAAATATAGTGCGGATAAAATTGATATTTTTTTAGAGAATCAAGAAAATCGCACAATTATTCGAGTAAAGGACTATGGAATAGGTATACCTAAGGACGAAATAAATAATGTCTTTGAGCGATTTTATCGAGTCGATAAGGCAAGAAACAGAGAAACTGGTGGTACAGGGTTAGGATTATCAATTGCAAAAAATATTATGAAACAACATAATGGGGAAATTAAAGTAAATAGCATTGAAGGAGTTGGAACAGAGGTGGAGTTATTCTTGCCAAAAAATTGAATCCGATGTCAGCAAAAAATCTATTGAAAAGAGCTGTTATATAAGTGATATATTTATTAATTTGTGGTGTAATTATAATAGTATTATTCCTTTGCTATGGTCCGTTGCCTACAGTAATTATTCGAGTATCTGAGCGGGGAATTTCAAAAAGAATACAAGCAAATGGTATGGCCATAACTTTCGATGATGGTCCAAATGCTTTATATACACCGCAATTGCTCGATTTATTAAAAAAGTATGATGTAAAAGCTACTTTTTTTGTTGTGGGCAGCAATGTTAAAAAGAATCCAGAAATCGTTAAACGAATGGCGAAGGAAGGGCATACGGTAGGTATTCATCATTTTGACCATGTTTCGAGCTGGATCATGTCTCCATTTCGATTAAAGAAACAATTGGAAATGACTGAAAAGGCAATAACTGAATGCACGGGTGAAAAGGTTTCTTTTTATAGACCGCCATGGGGACATTTTAATATTTTTACCCTAGCTGTAAGCAAAAAATACAATAAAATCATGTGGTCAAATATTTTCGGAGATTGGAAAGTAGAAAAGTCTAAACATGGCTTGCTAAATGAATTAAGAAATTCAGTGAAGGAAGGTGCAATTTTCGTGCTCCATGATAATGGGGATACATTGGGAGCTGAAGAAGAAGCACCGGGTTATATGATTCGGAATTTGGAAATTTTCCTTAAGGAATGTAGACAAAAAGACGTACAATTTATAACATTAAAAGAGCTAAAAGAATAGAGGGTGTTATGAGTATAGATGCAATTACACAATATATTGGTTCATATGGCTATTTAATTCTTTTTATCTGTTTATTCTTTGGAATTGTTGGGATTCCGGCTCCAGAAGAATCACTACTATTTTTAACAGGCATATTAATTAGTCATCATCAGCTTTCAATGGGACCAACTATTGTTATATCAGAGTTAGGGGCTTTTGTAGGGATGCTTACTGCTTATATTTGCGGAAAGTATTTAGGGACACCTTTTGTAAACAAATTTGGAAAATACATTGGCCTTACAAATGAAAGGTGGACCACTATAGAAAACAAGTATAAGAAAAGTGCCTACAAAACAATAACATTCGGTTTTTATTTACCAGGGATTCGCCAATTAAGTCCATATTTTGCCGGGATTGCCAAAATCCCATTTCTTCGTTTTTTTCTATTGTCTTTATTAGGCAGTATTCTTTGGACAGTTCCGTTTATTTTAGCGGGATATTTCACTGCGGAAACTATTTATATCAATCCAAAATATGTACCATATTTTGGGGTTGCATTGTTCGTGCTATTTTTAATTTATCTTCTTATAAAGAAAATGGTTTCCCGAAAATAATAATTATATCTAACACAAAAAGACGTTCATCATGTAACCAAATTATGTAGTGAACGTCTTTTTTTATGGATTCATTTTACAAAGAAAATTTTTTAAAAGACTATACCAAAAAATTGTCTTTGATCCACACATCTGAATGCAAGCTGAAAGTTAGATTAAAAATAAATTAAAAGAGAAGATTTTTACAAAATCAGTGGTATTGTCTAATTGTTAAGTTTAAGAATAATATTTTTTAAATTTACAACTAGGAATTGAAAATCTTTTCTTAGTGAAAAGGAGTTAATTATAGTGAAGAAAATTCTATTCTTTCCACTTTTACGAATGCAATCTGGGCATCATCAAGTTGCAGACGCAATAATGGATATGTTAAAAAATCGAGCTGACGAAATTGAATTAAAAAAAATAGATTTGATGAGCTATACAAATAAATCATTAGAAAAAATAATTTCAAGCAGTTATTTGAAATGGATACGATATGCTCCAGCAACTTATAACGTAGTGTACAAAAAACACTTCTACGCGCAAAAACAAACTAAAAGTTCCTATAAATTTTATCAAGGCTTATTTCTAAAGAAAATGGAACAATTGATTGACGAGGAAAAACCAGATGCAATTGTTTGTACTCATGGATTTCCTTCTAATCTTTTAAGCCAACTAAAAATGCAAGGGAAATGTAATATTCCAGTCATCAATGTCTATACAGACTTTTTTATCAATAATGTTTGGGCAAAAGACGGAATAGATTTCCATTTTGTACCAAGTCAAGATGTAAAAGAAAATTTAATTGAAATGTATAAAATCCCGTGTGAAAAGATTATTGTCACAGGAATTCCAGTCCATGAGGAAATTATTAAAACTACTCATAGAAAGTTCAATGCAGAAAAGCCGCAAATACTGATAGCTGGAGGAAACAGTGGTCTAGGTGGGATATTAAAATTATCTGCTGAAATGAAAAAATCACAACAATTTAATTTCATTGTACTTTGTGGTAACAATCAAAAACTATACGATGAAATTCTATCTTGGGATTTAGATCATATCAACCCATTACCTTATATTTCATCAAGAGTAGAAATGAACAAAATTTATGATGAAGTTGATGCAATCGTTACAAAACCAGGTGGTGTCACAATTAGTGAAGTATTGAGAAAAAGACTGCCAATTTTTGTTCATGCATACCTACCTGGTCAAGAAGAAATTAATATGACCTACTTAAAAAAACAGCAGCTTGTTTTTGAACTTAACCAAAAAGATTCATTGGAAAGTCAACTAAACAAGATTTTAAAGGACTCTAAAAAAATGAAACAATGGGAACAATCGATTGATCTTTTTCAAAAGGGTTTAGAATTGGAAACACCAGAGCAAATGGTGGATGTGATGAATTGGATATTAGACAAGAAAACAACAAGCATTCCATTATATTCGATTGAACCGTCAATACATTTACAAATGGCTAGGGTATAAGAGACAGATAAGGAGGACGCACCTTGGGAGATATCATAGCCTATTTTAATCAGTACGGATACCTAGTACTACTTATTTCACTCATGCTTGAAATGATTGCTTTTCCTTTGCCAGGTGAAGTTATTATGAGTTATTGTGGATTTCTTGTATTTCAAGGCCAGTTAGACTGGATCCTTAGCATACTTATTGCTTGGTTAGGTTCATCGATTGGCATTACGATTTCATATTGGGTTGGTTATAAACTTGGAACACCTTTTTTTGAAAAATACGGAAAGTTTCTATTGTTAAAGCCAGCAAGAATTAAAAAAACATCTGAATGGTTTGGAAAATATGGTGGGAAATTATTAGTAATTGCTTATTTTATAACTGGCGTTAGACATTTGACAGGATATTTTTCTGGGATTACAAGACTTCCGTATATAAAATTTGCAATGTTAGCATATAGTGGTTCTTTACTATGGGTAACTGTTTTTATTAGCACTGGGAAATTTTTAGGACCTCAATGGAAAACAGTTAGTTCAATAATAAAACCATATCTTATCAACGGAGGTATTACTGTATTACTTATTATAGCGGTGATTATTATATATAAAAAATACCACGTGCAAATTAATAAGGCTGCATTTCAGTTAATATACATCATTTTCCATCAATCCCATCATCCAAAATGATGAGATTTCTTCAATCCTTTACAGTTTTAATTATATGAGGGTAATGGTTATAATGTTTGAATTGAATAAACGATAAAATAATTTTTTACATTTGGTTACAGAATTAGATGCATTCTGTTGCCTACATAAAATATTGCAAAAGGTGAGGATTTAAGATGAATATAAGTGGAATTTTAATAAGAGAAACAGAAATTCCTATTCAAAAAGGAACATTGAGATTAATAGATTTTGAAGGTGAAACGACTGTAGAAGTAGAGCTAAATGTTCACCCTACTGTAATAAATTTTTTTAATTCTTTAGATTTCAGAATAGAACGAGTTATTCTAATTTCTGAAGATGCCAATGACAAAATTATAGGTGAGTTCGAAATACACATAGGTAAAACAGGTGTCTTGTTAGTAGGAGATCCAAATGAAGTTAAAGGGATTGATCATTTGACAGCTATTTCCTATGAAAAAAGACCATTTCAATTAGAACAAGTTAATGGTGTTGCATTAGATGAAGAATTGCAAGCAAACCAATATTCAATATTTGTTCATTTGTTAGATGCATTATTGAAAAATGAAATGAATGACAAGGAAAATCTTCAGTTTATACATTCATTACAAAAGAAAATGAAAAATGGAGAGAAATTAAATTCATTTGATCAATATATTAAGGGAGAAATCAGCTACTTAATCGAAGAAGTAATTTCTTTGGAATAAAGAAATTACATTGAAACTTGGAGATTGATTTAAATTAGTTTGAAACGCAGAGGACCCCAGCAGTAATACAAGCGGATAATCTGAAAATCTAAGTGATAAGTTTTTCTACTGCATGTTACTTCTCTGAAGTATTTGTGATTCTCCTGTTTTTTCCTTCAATAGTTTGATATGCTTCCTCAGGTTAAAAACCTTTTCCTACTAAAATACCCATAAGGATAAATTTATGTAATATATGTGAAGAACTGATGCATCTTTTTATATCCTCAAATTCTTCTTTAACTAAGAATTCTGTGTGATGAATCCATTTATCTGGAGTTTTTTCATTAGACATGTATTTGTTTATGCGAACTTTAGGAGCAGCATTACTTGTGTAGATATAATTATAAAGAGTAGCGTGTTTTTGCTCAGCTGTAATAATTTCAAATAGCGTGTCTCTTAGAATATCGGGGATTCAATCCTTTGTGGATATCACGATATTTTTCCACTGATTTCAACTCACCAAACAGTGCCTTTTTTATTCCTTCAAGATAGGTTGCAGGAGGAACGAACGATGCTTCCTCTGTTTTTCTAATCTCTTCACCAGTTAATTGTCTGTAGATGTCACGGAAAATTTTATTGTGTTCTATTTCATCATTCCAGATAGAAGAAATAATTTCTTTTTCCGATTGATTTGGAGCCTTACTAATATGTTTGGCTGATTTTAAATACGCAAATATATAAAATAAATATAGAATTTCAGGGCTTTTTCAGATTCAATCTGTATGATGAAAATACAAAGAAAGAGAGGAGCATATAACATATGCCATTACATCCATTGATTGTTCACTTTCCAATTGCTTTATTAATATTAGGAGCAGTAATCGAAATTGTGAATGTTGTTATGAAAAAAGAATCATTAAACAAATTTGGTACCTTACTAATTATTTTAGGGGTAATTTCAGGATTTGTTACACTTGCTACAGGTGATGGTGCAGAACATTTTGCTTACCAAAATTGGGGACGAGATTTACATGATCAAGTAGAATTACATTCACTATTTGCAGATATTTCAATGTTTATCTTTAGTGCTTTAGCAATTATCAAAATTCTTTTCAGACATAATATTTTTAAATGGAACGTATTACAAAGTAAAGCTCTTAGAGGTGGTGTTGCTACTGTATTGATTGTACTTCTAAGTATTGCTGGAGCAGCATCAATAGCAGTTACTGGACACCTAGGTGGTAAAATCGTTTACGAAAATCAATCCACTACTTCTGTGACTAATTCAAACGCTACTCATCAAGATTCAGATGAATAATTAAGTCTAAGAAGATAAAAAGAGTAATTTAAAAAATGAAAAAAGCAAGTTCAAAGGTTTGAGAAATAAAAACTTTTGAACTTGCTTTTTTATTATTTGTAAAGTTTATGATTTAGTTGTATTCTTTTTAATTTTGCGGTAAATGCATTTGATAGAAATTTTATAATTCGAAGGAGTACATAAAAAGGAAAATAGTAGTTTCAAAAGAAGTGAGTACGGTATCATGCGAAAGTGATTTTGTAAAACAGCAGAAAATGTAAAATACTTTTTGAAGATTACCTAAAAAGCCCTAGCAGTGACTAAAATATCACTCTAGGGCTTTTTTCGATATGTGTTTGGTTGGTATTTATATAGGATTTCTTCGCCTTCCATTAATTTGAAGCCGTTTCGGCCAGATTCTTTTATTTCGTATAAGAGGGAATCTGCTTTATGTAAGAAATCTTGAATGTCATCTTGAGATTTTACTTCGCCACGATATGCTCCGATACTAAAAGTTAACGTGTTGGAAATGCTAGAGGCGGCATTTGTGAGTTCGTAGTGATTAATTTCTCTGATGATGCGGTTATAAATGACGATTATTTCTTCAGGCTGTTTGTCTGGAGCAAGTAAGATAAATTCTTCACCACCCCAACGTGCTGTGAAGCAATTGGTAGATGATGCGACTTTACTTAAGACAGTCGAAACACGTGAAAGCACCATATCTCCATATGCGTGACCATAGCAATCATTAAATTTTTTGAAATAATCAATGTCTAACATTAAAACAGTAAGGTTGAAGGATAAGCTTCTTTCCTTTAAATC
Organism: Rummeliibacillus sp.; assembly: GCA_035554455.1. GTDB lineage: Bacteria > Bacillota > Bacilli > Bacillales_A > Planococcaceae > Rummeliibacillus. The sequence goes on along the minus strand of DATMJF010000391.1, from coordinate 1,524 downwards.
AGCAACGTACTTTTGAAACCCTCTTCTATTCGCAATATGTGTTAATTCATCTGTATATGATAGTCGTTTTAGTTCAGCGTTTGCTTTTGCAAGATCGCTTGCTAATTTATTGGCGCGATTTGTTTCACGACATAAGTATTTTTGTTGTTTATAGGATTCTACAAATCTCCGATAGTTCATATTTGCAACTATGATTAGAATCGGTGAAAGCATGATTACTAACTGCATTTCAAAGCTATAATGATAAAAATCTTCATGCTGATTAAAAAAATTGAGTGCTAATCCTATAATTGCTACGATAAATGGAGCTATAAAATAGCGAGTACGCATGACAAAAAAAGATGTACAAATGACCGTTGCAATTGAATAGATAATCGTATGTTGGTAGAATATTTGATCAAGCATTGATATGCCTAAGTTAAGCATAAGCATCCAACAAACAAAAAGTGCTACATTTTCCTCAAACTTCTTATAATATTCAATTGATGCATTTGCTTTAAAACTAGTTGGATGGGCAAATACAAGCACTAAACAATTCGTTAAAAATAAAAGTGCATAGGGAATTATGTAAATTTTATCGAAAGTTGTTGGATCATTAAAAAACACAATATTCCCAATATTTAATAATGCTAAAAATAGTATAATCCATAAGAAAATCTTAGCTACTAAATACATTCGATTCAAATTTTGCTGAGCTAATCTTCGATAAAAATTGATATCATTTTCTACAATAATAGGAGGTCCTTCCTCTATCTGAACCTTGTTCTGCAATGCCTACACCTCGACCAGCTATTATCACATTTAAGATAATACCGTCTTTCTGAAAATAGTAATAATATAGCATAAATAACATTCTATTATTATAATATGCTTTAATTGATGATAAAGAAAGTGGAAGATTTTTCATATTTTTAGTGATAAATCTTAGTGGAATACAAATATATTGAGTTTAATTGGTATAATATTGGAAGGATTTAATTAATGCATTTTATTATTAATGAATTGGAGGGAGCGGTCATGACAAAGACTATTGTTGAGCTTCAAGACTATGACCCTTATTGGAATGTACAATTTAATGATGAGAAAAATAAAATCAAATATGCTTTAGGGGACAAAATGATTGGAATTGAACATATTGGAAGTACATCTGTAAATGGACTTAAAGCAAAACCAATTATTGATATTTTAGTTGGTGTTCAAAATTTAGAAGAAATTACGATATTTGCGGAGTCCTTAAAGGAAATTGAATATGAATATGTTCATAAGCCAGAGTTAAAAGATAGGAGATTTTTTAGAAAGGGCATATGGGGACAAGGTACTTGTCATTTGCACATCTGTGAATATAATAGTAAAGAATGGAATGAAAAAATAATGTTTCGCGATTATCTTAGGATGCACCATAAAGTAGCAGAGGAATATGCATTGTTGAAAACAGAACTTGCAAAAAAGTATCAATTTGATAGACCTACATATACACAGAAAAAAGAGCCATTCATTGCACGAATTCTTGAAAAGGCTAAGCAA
>DATMJF010000390.1:0-2299 GCA_035554455.1 Rummeliibacillus sp. | reverse complement strand
GATAGCAGTAACCTGGAATGACATACAAAGGTTCTTCTTTTAAAATCAATTACGCCTCGGCGTAATTATGTTCAGAGGCTTTAACTACTTTCAGCGATTTTTGGACATCCGCTGAAAGTAGAGAAAAAGTTTGCATTAACTCACCACCAATAAAGGTGGGAGACATAAGCTTAAATATTGCTCAAAGTGAGGTTTTTTTGATGAAACAAAGCAAAACATTTATCCCAACTTTGCGCGAAATACCTGCTGATGCAGACGTTAAGTCTCATCAGCTCTTATTACGTGCTGGGTTTATTCGCCAAAATACAAGTGGGGTTTATTCATACTTACCATTAGGAATTAAAGTACTACAAAAAATTGAACAAATTGTTCGTGAAGAAATGGATGCAGCTGGTGCTGTGGAATTATTAATGCCTACATTGCAACAAGCTGAACTATGGAAAGAATCAGGTCGTTGGGAAGCTTATGGTCCTGAATTAATGCGTTTAACAGACCGTCATGATCGCCAGTTTGCTCTTGGTCCAACTCATGAAGAAGTCATTACATCACTAGTGCGTGATGAAGTGAAATCATATAAAAAATTGCCTTTAACTTTATATCAAATTCAAACTAAGTTCCGAGATGAAAAACGTCCACGCTTTGGCCTACTACGTGGTCGTGAATTTGTAATGAAAGATGCATATTCTTTCCATGCAAACCAAGAAAGTTTAGATGAAACATATCAAGATATGGTTAAAGCTTATACAAATATATTCACTCGTCTTGGCTTAAAATTCCGTGCAGTAATCGCCGATTCTGGCTCAATAGGTGGTACAGATACACACGAATTCATGGTGTTATCTGAAATTGGTGAAGATACAATTGCTTATTCTGATGAAACAGATTACGCAGCTAATATTGAGATGGCTGAAGTAAATGTTGACTATACACATTCAAGTGAAGAAATGAAGGATCTTGAAAAAGTAGCAACGCCAGATCAAAAATCAATTGAAGACGTAGCTACGTTCCTAAATGTTAAACCAGAACAATGTATCAAAACATTAGTATTTAATGTAGATGACGAATTAGTTGTAGTGCTTGCTCGTGGCGATCACGAAATTAATGATATTAAACTAAAACACGCATTAGATGCTGAATCAGTTGAATTAGCAGAAGAAGATGCTATTTTTGAATTATTAAATTGCCATGTAGGTTCATTAGGACCTGTAAAATTACCGGTGAATGTGAAAGTTATAGCAGATAATGCTATCAAATCAATCCGTAATGGTGTAAGTGGTGCCAACGAAGATGGCTATCATTATATGAATGTAAATCCAGGTAGAGATTTTGCTATTGATCGTTATGAAGACTTACGTTTTGTACAAGTTGGTGATCCAACACCAGATGGTAAAGGTACAATTAAATTTGCTGAAGGAATCGAAGTTGGACATGTCTTTAAATTAGGTACAAAATACAGTGATTCCATGAAAGCAACATTCTTAGATGAAAACGGCCGTTCACAACCATTTATCATGGGTTGCTATGGTATTGGTGTTTCTCGTGTAATGGCAGCTGTTGCAGAACAATTCCAAGATAGCTACGGATTTATATGGCCTAAACAAGTTGCACCATATGATATTCACCTAATTTCAGTAAACGAAAAAGATGAAGCGCAAAAAGGCTTAACTGAAGACCTTTACAAATTGTTGCAATCATACCGCTATGATGTGTTATATGATGATCGTAAAGAACGTGCAGGAGTTAAATTTGCGGATGCAGATTTAATCGGTTTACCAGTTCGAGTAACAGTTGGTAAAAAAGCTGCAGAAGGTATTGTTGAAGTTAAATTCCGTCAATCAGGTGAAACATTCGAATGGGCGAAAGAAGAGCTAGTAGATCGCTTAAATAATTTCTTTCATGCTGAATAATTAACGATTGCTACGGGGCATTTTTTGGAGAGAAAGTACACTTGTACTTTCTTTTCTTTATTTAAGGCTCTGTTATATGATATTGTTGATTATTTAATGAATCTTACTAGAGCGAAAGGCGGCAACTCCTGCTGGAAAGCGTCCGCCTGTAGCAGGAAAAGAAGCGGTTTGTTCATATATATGTAAGACAGAAAGTAGGTGGGAAGATGGCAAACGAACAAGATTCAAAATTAAAATTTCAGCTCTTATTACAACAGATTAATATGACAGAAGACGTCTTTATGCCATTTTTCGAAGCAGCTGAAATGACACGAGTGACTGTGCATAAAAAAGACCGTGTTTGGCGCTTATCATTGAAATTACAAAATATATTACCTTTTCAAGTATATCAA
>DATMJF010000389.1:0-5914 GCA_035554455.1 Rummeliibacillus sp. | reverse complement strand
AATAGAGGATCTTAATTTTTTATCTACTAAATAGAATTATTTTAATATAAAGGTTCCCTTTATTGAAAAATTATTATATTGTATATATTTGATAGAAAGGAATTGATAATGTGAAAAAGATACTATTTTTAATGGTGAGTGCACTTACTATTTTAGCATCAGGTTGTTCTGCCCATTCAGATGCTCCTAAAGAAACAAAAGCCTCTCAACAAAGTATGAGTAAGGCAGAAAAAGAAAAAATCAATCAACAAACTCAAAAGGCAGTTGATGATATTAATGCTATTTATAAGAAGAAAAGTTATGTTGAAAAAGGTTATTTTTCACCTAAAGACTATGGTTTAGCTAAAAAGACACTGAATATATCTGCTGAAGCTTTGAATATTGATAGTAAAGAACTAATTAATGATAATAAGACAATAAAATCTTTAAGCGATAAAATTTTAAAGCGAATTGATCAATTGAATTTTACAGAAAAGAAGAAATTTTTGGCTGATTTAACGAAACCATCCACAATTTATAATGCAATATATCGTGAAAATATTTATGATAGTTTATATGATTTTGATAGAGAAAATAATATAGAAAATAGCATGGATGATTTCATTAATTACGTTACGATGGATAACGTTTCAACAAAAGATGCAATTGAAAAAGCAAATCTTGATTATGACCTGCCGAAATATCGAGCTTCATATTGGAAAGAAGAAGAAAAACTATTCAAAGACAAATATGGGAAATCTTTTTCTCAGGAAGACTACAAAGCGATGTTATCAATCATGAAGAATTTTCAAGATATGCAGGAAATCCATATGTTATTTTTGAATAATTTCAGATTAGGAACACAAGAAATGGTAAATCCAAAAGATGCATTAAAAAAGATAGATTCATTATCAGCTAAACAATTAAAACTCATCGAAACATTAAACGATAACTTAAATGTTCTAGAAGACTTAAGTTATGATGAATATACATTAAATCACGACTAGATTAATATAGAAGATCTTGCATGGAGATAAGTCACCTGTAAGGTCTTTTTGGTTTACTGTAGTTGGATCTATATTGTATATATCCATGTTTAACGGCAAAATAATTGGACACCCAACTAAAGAACAGACACAGTTTAAATATTTGAAAAAAAAAATAACCATTTCTTGTTGACATGAATACCTGCAGGGGTATATAGTGGACCTTGTAAATGAATTCATTGTTTTGGAGGGGGAAGCAGAAGTACATGAAAAAGCGATGATTGATCGCCTTTATCGAATTGAAGAAATCCGACCTCAAGAATTTTCAGAATGATGGATGAAAGCAAATTGTGTGCATCATTACTCAATTAACGGTTATACGTTTTGGTGTTAAGTATAAAAAGAAGTACATCAATTTCAAAATGATGCATATAAGTTATAAACTTATATTTTTTTAAGAATTCAAATACCTATATAGGTATAGGTATTTGAAGAGAAGAATGACTAGGAACTAATTTTAAAATTACCAAAGGATAAGAAAATGTTAGGATGTATTAAAGAGGTATGTTGAAAAGTAACAATATACTTTGGGGTGTTTTATTAGGAGGTAATAATGATGAAAGAAATTTCAACAAATGAAGTTCAACAACGCTTAGAAGCAGGCGAACAATTAAACTTAATTGACGTTCGTGAAGTGGCAGAAGTGCAAGCTGGTCATATACCGGGTATGGTGAATATTCCACTTGGTTTATTAGAATTCCGCATGCATGAATTTGATCATAATAAACCTTATATTATGGTATGTCGTTCAAGTGCGCGTAGTGGTCAAGCAACAGCTTTTTTAGAAAGCCAAGGATATGATGCGACAAACATGGTAGGTGGTATGCTTGCATGGGAAGGCGCTGTAGAATAACCATTTTTATTTATTGTAAATAATACCCCTTGTGGTATTTCGGAGGTTTTAAGATGTTACAAGCAGATAAACATTTAGACGCAAAGGGTTTTGCTTGCCCAATGCCAATTGTCAAAACAAAAAAAGCAATGGCTGATCTAGTAAATGGTGAAATTTTAGAGGTTCAAGCAACCGATAAAGGGTCAAAAGCAGACCTAGCAGCTTGGGCTGATTCAGTTGGTCACCAATACATTGGAACGACTGAAGAAGACGGTGTGTTCTATCACTATATTCGTAAATGCTCAAATGACACAGTTGTTGAAAAAACGTTCGAACCAACAATTGAGCTTGATGAAATTACAAATCGTGATGGTCTTATCCTAGATGTGCGTGAAGCAACTGAATATGCTTTTGGGCATATTGAAGGTGCACTATCAATTCCAATGGGAGAGCTGGATGCACGTATAGATGAGCTTGATCGCTCAAAAGAAATTTATGTGATTTGCCGTACAGGCAATCGCAGTGATTTAGCCGCTACAAAATTAGTTAAAGCAGGTTTTACAAATGTATATAACGTTTTACCGGGAATGACTTCTTGGAAAGGCGATATCAAAAAAGAGATTTAATTTTTTCTATTCGAATCAATATTAAAAATAAACATATTTTAGGAGGATTTTTATCATGTCAAACAAAGTAGCAATTATCGCGTCAAATGGTGGTCTTTTCGACGCATATAAAGTCTTCAATATCGCCACTGCAGCTGCAGCAACAGAAAAAGAGGTAGCCATTTTCTTCACATTTGAAGGCTTAAACCTAATTCATAAAGAAGCAATGCATAACTTACCAATGCCAGCTGGCAAAGAAATGATGGCAGAAGGATTTGCAAAAGCAAATGTACCTTCCATTCCAGAACTAATTGAAATGGCTCAAGATTTAGGTGTAAAATTCATTGGTTGTCAAATGACAATGGATGTAATGGGTCTTACTAAAGAAGATTTCATTGATGGAATCGAAGTTGGCGGAGCTGTCACATTCTTAGAATTCGCCAAAGACGCAGCACCATCTTTATCATTCTAATTGAATGATTTTGGGATAAAAATGAATTTGGTGAAGAGGTCTATGCTTCTTCACCAAAAAAATTAACTTTTATATACCTATGGGGGTAATTTGAATGACAGTAACCAAATGGAATGCAGCACAAGTTGCACGAAAAGTAATTGACAATAAAGAGTTATTTATTTTAGATGTTCGTAACCATGACGCTTTTGAAGATTGGAAAATGGAAGGACACAAATTTGAATACCTAAATATTCCGTACTTTGAATTATTAGATGGTGTAGAAGGGATAGTGCCACAACTTCCAACCGACAAAGACATTTTAGTTGTTTGTGCAAAAGAAGGCTCTTCTATGATGATCGCTGACATGCTTTCTGATGAAGGAATGGATGTTGCATATCTTGAAGGTGGTATGAAATCTTGGAGTATGTACCTTGAACCAATTAAAGTTGCAGAACTAGATGGTGGCGAGCTCTATCAATTCGTTCGACTTGGAAAAGGTTGTCTTTCTTACATGGTGATTTCAGAAGGTGAAGCGGCACTTATTGATGCTGTACGTTTTACAGATGTATTCACTAACTTTGCCAAAGCAAAAGGCGTTGAAATTAAGCATGTATTTGATACGCATTTACATGCTGATCACATTTCTGGAGGCCGACATATTGCTTCTCAAGTAGGCGCAACATACTACTTACCTCCAAAAGATGCAACAGAAGTTGTTTATAATTACACACCTCTTGAAGATGGGTTAACTGTACAAATTGGTGCAGCTAAAATTGATGTTGGTGCATTATACTCACCAGGGCATACAATTGGTTCAACTTCTTTTATTGTAGATAATAAATTTCTTTTAACTGGTGATATCTTATTTATCGATTCAATTGGTCGTCCAGATCTTGCAGGTCTTGCAGAGGATTGGGTAGGGGATTTACGTAACACATTATACAAACGCTATCGTGAGCTAGCAGAAGGTTTAATCGTATTACCAGCTCATTTTATGATTATCGATGAATTAAACGAAGATGGAACAGTAGCAAAACGCTTAGGTGATTTATTTGCTGAAAACCATGGTTTGAACATTGCTGACGAAGAAGAGTTTCGTCATACTGTAACAGATCATCTGCCACCTCAACCAAATGCTTACCAACAAATTCGTCAAGTTAATATGGGGAAAATAACACCTGATCAAGACGAACAAACAGAAATGGAAATCGGACCTAATCGCTGTGCTGTTCGTTAAATTTAAGTAAAGATTTAATGATGAATTCGTAAAGAATAATATATAGATATACCGAAAAAGAAAGGGAAGATATAATATGAATATAACAAAAACTTTAGACGCAAAGGGATTAGCTTGTCCAATGCCAGTCGTGAGAACAAAAAAAGTAATGGATCAATTGAATACAGGTGACATTTTAGAAGTGTTTGTTACTGATAAAGGTTCGTTAAATGACATTCCTGCATGGGCTAAATCTTGTGGTCATGAAATTCTAAAACAAACACAAGAATCAGAGGCTATTACTTTTTATATTCAAAAAGGTTAATAAAGGCGAGCTATAGCTCGTCTTTTTCATTGAAAGAAGGGGAATTATGAGTTTATCACTAATCATTGTATTATTTTGTATTGGCTTAATCGGTTCATTTATTTCAGGGATGCTTGGAATTGGAGGAGCCATTATTAAATATCCGATGCTTTTATATATACCTGCAGCGTTTGGTGTAGCTTCATTTACTTCACATGAAGTGTCAGGCATTACTGCAGTAGAAATATTAGTAACATCTATTTCAGGCGTGCTTGCATTTCGAAAAGGGAATTACTTAAATATTTCATTAATCGTAACGATGGGGATTTCCGTTTTAGTAGGTAGTTTAATAGGAAGTTTTGCCTCAAGTGGTTTTAGTGAAGGCCAAGTTAACATCGTTTACGGCGTATTTGCAATTTTAGCAGCGATCTTAATGCTGATACCAAGAAAACAAATTCCAGAAAGTGCTGAAAATGTTACGTTTAATAAACCATTAGCAGCCATTTTAGCATTCATCGTTGGAATTGGTTCAGGTATTGTCGGTGCAGGTGGTGGTTTCTTACTCGTACCAATTATGCTGGTTATTTTAAAAATTCCAACACGCGTAACTGTGGCATCGAGTTTAGCTATTACATTTATTTCTTCCATTGGCGGATCTATTGGGAAAATTACAACAGGCCAAGTTGAATGGTTACCTGTCATTGTTTTAGCGATTGCAAGTGTAATTGCTGCCCCACTTGGTGCTAAAGCAGCTAAGAAAATGAATACAAAAGCCCTTCAACTTTTACTTTCAATATTGATTTTAGCAACTGCTATTAAAATTTGGATAGATATCTTAATGTAGGTAAAGAAAAATGATGAAAGATTAATGATAGGATAAGCAATTAGCTTATTCTATTTTTTTGGATAAAAATAGAGTTTTAAATTAATTTCTAACAATTTCATCATGCAAAATTCATATAAAATATACGAACATTTAATGATATCCAATTTTGTTTATTGCAACGCTTTCGACGGTGAAACCTCGCATTCGCATTTCCTTCGTGTGATGTTCATTCAGTGTATTCCTACGGGAAATGCTTGAGCTGAATGCCCGGCAGGAACGTAGTGGAGGCCACTGAAAAAGTCAAAATCATGTATATTAATAATAAGATTTTTTGATGCAATTTTTGTAGAAGTGGAATCAGCGAAGACTCCTGCGGGAAAGCGAGCCAGAGAGACCCCACAGCGCAGCGAGGAGGCTCGTCGGTTCGCCCGCGGAAAGCGAAGCTGATTCCACTTCACGTTATAGTATATTTGTACTATAAAAGTAGAGGTAAAATCGTTTTTGAAAGCCCTCAATGTATTGACGAGGAGATTGAAGCCAAGCCCGTGGAAAGCGACATCTCTAGCCGAACATCCAAATCTGAATATGGAAAAGTTAATGTGTTGAAATGTTCGTATTTAAAAACCGAAAATAGAATTATGAAATTGATTCA
>DATMJF010000388.1:0-4121 GCA_035554455.1 Rummeliibacillus sp. | reverse complement strand
CTTTACCTCCACAAGCACTAAGAGCAGATGTATCGGAAAATGGTACAACAATTGTTACACCTATATTTTTTAATCCAGATGCTCCAACCGATGTCTTAAGGGAAGATGTAGAATCTTTTCAAAAAATGGTGACAACAGAGTTAGGAAATAACCCTTTTGAAGAGAAGTTAACCAATGATAAAGATAATTTACAATTACGTATATCAGGTCCTGTTGGTATACAGATTGATGCTGTTAGTTTGTTTTCACAAGCAGATGTAAAATTGATGGTTGCTACTGTTTTACTTGTGTTGGTTCTACTAATCTTGTTATATCGTTCGCCGCTATTAGCAATCATCCCACTTTTTGTTGTAGGTTTTGCCTATGGGGTAATCAGCCCGACTTTAGGATTCTTTGCGGAGCAAGAGTGGATTAGTAAAGATGCTCAAGCTGTATCAATTATGACAGTACTACTATTTGGAGCAGGTACAGATTACTGCTTATTTTTAATTTCAAAATATCGAGAAATACTATTTGAAGTTGAGAATCGTTTTACAGCTATGAAAAGAGCTGTAAAGGAATCAGGTGGGGCAATTGCAATGAGTGCGTTGACCGTAGTAATTGGTCTTTTGACACTTAGTCTAACTCATTATGGATCGTTCCAGAGATTTTCTATACCATTTAGCTTTGCTGTTCTATTAATGGGTATTGCCTCATTAACTGTTCTGCCAGCAATACTGGTTGTAATCGGTCGTATAGCGTTTTATCCATTTATTCCTCGTACAGTAGAAATGGAAAAAGAAAGAGCAGAAAAGAAGGGAAAGCCCTATAAAGAACCTAAAACTCAACATCGTTTTAGTCGTAAGATTGGTGACATTGTAACGCGGAAACCATGGATGGTTATTGTAACAACTGTAATCATACTAGGGGGATTAGCGGCAGTTGTCCCTAAAATGCAATTTACTTTTGATTTACTATCTTCCTTCCCAAAAGATATGGCTTCAAGAGAGGGATTTCAGCTGATCTCTGATAATTTTTCTCCTGGAGAATTAGCTCCAGTGAAAGTAATTGTAGATACAGATAAAACGAAAATAGATATACAGAAAGATTTAGAAAACCTATCATATGTTGATGAGGTAAGCAAGCCTATTGGAGGCAAGAACAACAAAGAACTTCAATTATACGAACTGTATTTGGCGGGAAATCCATATTCTTCTGAAGCAATAGAGCAAATACCTGATTTGAAGAATCAAGTGACGAAAGTGCTTCGTGATGCAGGTGTAAAAAAGGCTAGTGAACATGTATGGATTGGTGGAGAAACCGCTACCCAATATGATACAAAGTCTACGATTGAACGTGACGAGTCAGTTATTATGCCTACAATGATTGCTATTATCGCTTTATTACTGCTCGTGTATTTACGATCAATAACAGCGACAGTATACCTAATTGGTACTGTAGTTTTATCCTATTTTGCAGCTCTTGGAGCAGGGTGGTTAGTGTTACATTATTTCTTTGGTGCAGATGCTATTCAAGGATCTATACCACTCTATTCATTCGTATTTTTAGTAGCACTTGGGGAAGATTATAATATTTTTATGGTATCTGAAATTTGGAAGAAACGAAGAAATCAAGATCATCTTTCAGCAGTTGCAGACGGTGTAGTGCATACGAGTAATGTTATTACTTCTGCTGGCTTAATATTAGCAGGCACTTTTGCTGTGTTAGCTACATTGCCAATTCAGGTTCTGGTGCAATTTGGTGTAGTTACAGCAATTGGTGTATTATTAGATACATTTATTGTACGCCCATTACTTGTACCTGCGTTAACAACTGTATGTGGTAAGTATGCTTTTTGGCCAGGTAAGTTATTTAAGAAGAAAAGTGAATAATAATGAAAAAGCTGGGAATTTTAACTTTCTCAGCTTTTTTGTTAAAGGTGGTAAATTATCAACTTGATAGATAAAATAACTAAATAGTCTTTCTTTTCGAATCAATATATATCCTAACGAAAGGACATAAAAATACTATTTTAAATTAATAATAATAAAAAAATACTATTTTTGATATAAATTTTAAATATTTTAAATTTACTAAAAATTAATATAGACTAAATGATATGAATCATTTACAATATGAGTTGTAAAAAAGTCTAACAAATTTATAAAAGAATAAAATTATATCTACTTATATTTCAGACTATTTCTAATTATCTGAAATATCAAAAAGAATAGACTATAAGAGGGGGATATATTACATGAAATCAAAAAACAAATTAAAACGTTATGCTTCAGTATTTTTAGCATCATCTTTAATTGTTGGGGTGTTAGCAGGCTGTGGTAGTAAAGATAACTCATCTTCAGGTAGCAATGGTAGCGACAGTAAAGAAATCAAAGTTGGTTTGAATCTTGAGTTATCTGGTGCCGTAGCTTCCTATGGTTCTGGTATTTCTAAAGGTGCAAAACTTGCGATTGATGAAATCAACAAAGCTGGTGGTATCGATGGTAAAAAAATCGTTCCAGTAGAAATTGATAACAAATCAGACGCAGCTGAAGCAACATCTGCTGCGATTAAGTTAGCAACACAAGAAAAGGTTGTAGCGCAAATTGGTTCTGCAACATCAGGTGATACAGTAGCTGCTGTACAAATTGCTGGTAAGAATAAGATGCCTGTAATTGGACCTTCTGCAACATCTGAAACAGTAACTGTAAACGAAAAAGGCCAATTAAATGATTATGCTTTCCGTACTTGCTTCATCGATCCATTCCAAGGACAAATCGCAGCAAACTTTGCTTTGAATAATTTGAAAGCTAAAAATGTAGCTATTTTCGCTGACAGCGCAAGTGATTATGCGAAAGGGTTAGCAAAATCATTTAAGGAAACAGTTGAGAAAAACGGCGGTAAAGTTGTAGCAGAAGAATCTTATGTAGCAAAAGATACAGATTTCAAGTCAACGCTAACACGATTAAAATCTAAAAAGCCTGATTTCATTTATATCCCAGGTTATTACGAAGAAGTGGGCTTAATTATTAAACAAGCTCGTGCTGCAGGTATTGATGTACCTCTTATGGGTGGAGATGGTTGGGATTCTCCAAAAATGGTTGAGTTAGCTGGTAAAGACTCATTAAATAATACGTACTTTACAAACCATTACTCAGCTGAAGATCCAGATGAAAAAATCCAAAAATTCGTATCAGCCTTTAAAGCTGCAAATAGTGATCAAGCACCGGATGCATTTAATGCTTTAGGTTATGACACAGTATATTGGTTAAAAGATGCAATTGAGCGTGCAGGTTCAACAGATGGTGAAAAAGTTAAAGATGCATTAGCAAGCACAAAAGACCTGTCATTAGTTACAGGTAATTTCTCAGTAGATGACAAACACAACCCGGTGAAAACAGCAACAGTTCTTGAATTTAAAGACGGTAAACAAGTGTTCAACTCTAAAGTTAATCCTTAATGTTTTGGTTAAAAAAGGGGGGGCACTGACCTCCCTTTTGTATTGGTTTTATAAAGCTTTTTGAAAAGGAGTGAGATTTTTATGGAGTGGTTGCAACAATTAGTTAACGGTATTTCACTCGGTAGTATTTATGCGTTAATTGCTCTTGGATATACGATGGTATATGGCATTATAAAACTGATCAACTTTGCACATGGTGATGTGTTCATGATCGGTGCGTTTATAGGGTTCTTTGCAATTTCAAGATGGGGGTTTGGATTCTTCCCAGCATTACTTTTAGCAATGGTCGTATGTGCGATTTTAGGGGTATTAATTGAACGTATTGCTTATAAACGTTTACGTAATGCAACACGTATTGCGGCTTTAATTACAGCAATTGGGGTATCGTTATTAATCGAATATACGACGATTTTCTTCCGTGGTGCACAGCCAGAGGCATATCCAGATGTCATTTCAAATAAATCATTTAATTTTTTAGGTGCACAAATCAGTATGCAATCGATTATGATTTTGTCGGTATCAATCGCTCTAATGATCATTCTACAATTCATAGTACATAAGACGAAAATAGGTAAAGCGATGCGTGCAGTATCGTATGACGTAGAGGCAGCTCGCTTAATGGGTATTAATGTTGATAATACAATTTCTGTAACATTTGCAATTGGTTCTGCATTAGCTGGTG
>DATMJF010000387.1:0-12074 GCA_035554455.1 Rummeliibacillus sp. | reverse complement strand
AAAAACTTATCATTTATTAAAATTAATAATTTAATGTTCGTGTTTTTAGCCTGGTAAAGAGTTTGTGAAATTAATTTATTTTAAATAATAAAAAAACGATAAAAACGTCACAATGTCCATGTGGAAAGTACATATTGTGACGATTTTATGTCTATTTTATTTGTAAACGATTACAATGGGTGCATAATATAAGAGTTTTATTTTAAAATAAACATCAATGATATATAATTGACGAATAATATTTTGAAAGAATATTTAAATTCTTTAGAAATTCATATGATTATATTTGTCAAAATTCAACATGATGGGAGACAACAAGATGAAAACCATAATTGATGCTGTTTACAACTTTTTATGGGGACCGTGGATGATTTATGGGATTTTACTAGTTGGGTTGGTATTTACTATCTTAACAAAGGGTGTACAAGTCAGATTCTTAAAAGACATGTTTGGTCAAATTTTCCATGGTAAAAAATCTGAAGCGGGTGTTTCTTCATTCCAAGCAATGTCGATGGCATTATCTGGACGTATCGGAACAGGGAACATAGCGGGAACAGCAACAGCGATTGCATTTGGTGGCCCAGGTGCTGTGTTCTGGATGTGGGTGACTGCATTCATTGGTTCTGCAACTGCTTATGTAGAGTCAACTCTTGCTCAAATTTATAAAGAAGAAAAGAATGGGCAGTATCGTGGTGGTCCTGCATACTATATCCATCATTTCACAGGCAAAAAATGGTTAGGTATGATTTTTGCAGTTGCAGCTTTAATCGCAATGACAGTGTTACAACCAACTGTACAATCAAATGCAATTGCTGATGCGATGAAAACAGCATTTAATATTCCACACTGGGTATCAGGCTTAGTGGTTTGTCTAATCTTAGGTACAATTATTGTTGGTGGGGTTAAGCGTATTGCTAATGCAGCTTCTATCATCGTACCATTTATGGCAATGGGTTATATTTTAGTTGCAGCAATCATTATTATTATCAATATCGATCAAGTCCCAGCTGTATTCAGTTTGATCTTCCGTAGTGCATTTGGTGCCGAGAAAATTTTTGGTGGTATTCTTGGTGCAGCTATTGCATGGGGGGTTAAACGTGGTATTTATGCAAATGAGGCAGGTCAAGGTACAGGTCCTCACTCATCTGCAGCTGCAGAAGTATCTCATCCAGTAAAACAAGGTTTAGTACAAGCTGCATCTGTATACTTGGATACATTCCTTGTATGTACAGCAACAGCATTCATGATTTTATTTACAGGGATGTACAATGTACAACTTGATAATGGTACAGGTAAATTTATAGTCGAAAATATTCCAGGGATTGACGCAGGTACAGCTTATACACAAGCCGCTGTAGATGCAGCGTTCCCAATTGCTGGATTTGGTGCAGCGTTTGTAGCAATTGCATTATTCTTCTTTGCTTTCACAACAACAATGGCTTACTACTATATTGCAGAAACAAACGTTGCATTTATCTTTGATGGTCATAAACAAAAAATTGCAATTCGTGTCGTTCAAGTATTAATCATCATTGCAACATACTTTGGTGCAGTAAAAACATCTGAATCAGCATGGACGCTGGGTGATATCGGCCTTGGTATTATGGTTTGGGTAAACGTTATATCACTGCTATTCTTAGTAAAACCGACGCTCATAGCACTCAAGGACTATGAACAACAGAAAAAAGCTGGTAAAGATCCAGAGTTTGATCCTGTGAAGCTTGGCATTAAGAATGCTACTTTTTGGGAAGAAAGAAATAAAAAATAATATTTTAAAAGGTGTCTGCAGTTCATTTTGCAGACACCTTTTTTCATATTTGCTTACTATTAGTAATGCGTATTTCTGTAAGGCGCTATCCACGATTTCGTCCAAGTTAGCCACGAACGAAACTTCAAAAAAGCCACTGAGAATTTACAACGATGAATGTTCCAATTTCCCTCTATCTTTATAGACCCTCTTCAATGCCGCTTCCTCAGCGGGTATTCGAACAAGCATCATAACCAAATTCAAAATAGTAAAGATAATAGCAGTATAATAAGCTTGGAAAATTAATGGAATAACTGCAATCTCTAATGCGACAATCAAATAATTGGGGTGGGGTAGCCATTTATAGGGCCCTTTCTTCACTATGTTCGCATCCGGCAACACAATAATTTTCGTATTCCAAAAATGCCCCAATGACTTGATAGCCCACACTCTACCAATTTGTAGTAACAAAAAGAATCCAAGTAACAAAATCCATAATGGACTAAGGGATGCATTTTTTACGTAGTGTTCAATGAATAAACTGCACAAGAATGATACATGTAGTAAGACAATAAATGGATAATGTGATTGTCCAAATTCAATAGCTCCACGTTCTTTCATATAATGCTCATTCACTTTAGCAATTCGTAACTCTACGATTCTTTGAAGACAGATGATTGCAAACACAATGAAAAATAAAATGTTCGTCACTCCCATTCTAGTAAGACTAGTTCACCGCTAAATCCAGGACCTAGTGAAGCCATGATTCCAATTTCCCCAATTGCGTGTTGCTGCTCTATAACATGTTTTAATACAAATAGCACTGTTGGCGAGGACATATTGCCATGCTGTTGTAAGATGAAAGAACTTGCTGCTAATAATTCTTTTGGAAGCTCCAAAGATGTTTCATATGCGGCAAGCACTTTTTTACCTCCAGGATGAGCGATAAATTGGCTGATTTCTTGTAACGTTAGTTCATTTTTTTGAAGAAAACTTTTTACAAATGGTGTAAACCATTTTTCAATAATACTAGGAATGCTTTTAGCGAAAATTACGTGGAGGCCGTTATCTTCAACACGCCATCCCATAACATCTTCTGAATTTGGTAGTAGTCTAGAAGCGGTACTTTTAATAGAAGGCAAGGATTTTCTACTAGATAGCTTTACTTGATCACCACTCACCAAAGCGCAAGCGACACCATCTCCAAAAAGTGAGGTGCCAATCAGATTACTTTTGTTCAAATCTCCTGGTTGAAATGTTAGACTACAAAGTTCAAGACAGATGACTAATACCAACGCTTCTGGATGTGCCAAACAGTAGTCATTCGCACGACTAATTCCTGCAGCACCGCCACCACAACCAAGACCCCAAATTGGAATTCGTACGACATCTTCTGAAAATGATAGTTGGTTCATTAATCGTGCCTCGATACTTGGTGTTGAAATACCTGTACTCGACACAAAGATAATGGCATCAATATCTGTAATTTCTACAGAGGATACCTTTGCTAAGCAATCTTGAATTACACGAACACCATAATCTGTTGCCAATTCAATATATAAATCATTTCTTTCAGAAAAAGAATGGTCCTCTTTATACCATTCTATAGGCATTGCGAGCTGTCGATTATGGATTTCTGCATTCTTAAAAACTGTTAAATAACGTTCAAGTCTCTCCATTTTTCCAGTGAAAAGTTGATGTATAAATTCTTCCGCTTTCTCCTGTGGAATTTGATGAGGAGGAGAGTATGTACTAACAGCATGAATTTTTGGCATAGTGATTTGAGCTCCTTTGTATAATAGGATGTTATTAGTCTATACATTTACTGGTTAATATATTCCGGGAAAAGTAGAGTTTGAGGTTCGTGCATACAATCGAAAATGAAAAGGCTGAAATAGCGCTAGAGGGAGGCGTTCATTCTTAAAGTGGGGATACGAAGTGAGGGATGCGATGGCGACATTCTTTTTCTGCATTATTTATCTTGCATTCGAAAGTAAATTTCAATGGGTATTTTCCCGGCTTTTGTAAGGGTATGTGTTTTAGGCATGTCATTAAGTACGGAACGTTTGAACCAATGAATGAAAAAATACAGGTTATGACATAAAAAGACACCTTAAACCAATAATTTAAGGTGTCATACAATAAATATTATAGATTCTTCATTTTCTCAAGTGCAATGATAAATGGGGGCTCATTTTTTTGATTGATAAATTCATACCGTAGTACATGAACTTTTTTCTGAGGTAAATTGCTGACGTATTCAATAACTTGATCACGTTCCGTTTTACCCCCTTCATGTCCGTAATAAACAACTAATACAATCATGCCGCCTACTTTTAAAAGACTTAACAAATTTTCAATAGCTTTTAAAGTAGTGCTAGGTTTTGTAATGATTTCGTGCTCGCTACCTGGTAAATAACCTAAATTGAAAATAGCAGCACTAATCGATTCTTTTACATATTGGGCAACATTTTCGTGACCATCTAAAATTACTGAAACACGTTCAGCTAATCCTTCTTCGTCTAAACGATTCTTCGTGGAATCGACAGCTTGTTGTTGTACATCAAATGCATAGACATGACCATGTTCACCAACTAATTGAGCAAGAAAGGCGGTATCATAGCCGTTACCAGCAGTAGCATCTACGACAACATCACCAGCTTCAACAGTATCTTGTAGTAGGAATTGTGCATATTGTAAGACGCGTTGTAGTTTCATCGTGTCTTCACTTCTTCTGCTTTATAGAACTTACCTTGCCAGCTTCCACGGCGTGCAAGCTCAGCATCGATGCCATTTAAAACTTCCCATTTGTTGACTGACCACATTGGTCCAATCATTAAGTCAATTGGGCCATCACCAGTAATTCGTTGCACGACCACTTCTGGTGGAATCACTTCTAATTGGTCGGCTACTAAATTGATATAGGCATCTTTGTCCATTAATTCAAGCATACCTTTTTCGTATTGCTTAACGAGTGGTGTGCCTTTTAATAAATGTAGTAAGTGGATTTTAATGGCTTGGACATCTAATTTTGCCACTTCCCGTGCTGTTTCCATCATCATATCGTAGTCTTCAAGAGGTAAGCCATTGATAATATGGGTGCAGACACGAATGCCATGTTTACGAAGTTTTTCTAATCCTTCTACATAAGTAGCATAGTCATGAGCACGATTGATCAAATTGGCAGTACGTTCATGAACCGTTTGTAATCCAAGTTCAACCCATAAATACGTACGTTCATTTAATTCTGCTAAATATTCCACAACATCATCTGGTAAACAATCTGGTCGGGTAGCAATACTTAAGCCCATTACTCCCTCGCAAGCAAGAGCTGCTTCAAATTTTTCTTTTAAAACAGGGAGAGGTGCATGCGTATTTGTATAAGCTTGGAAGTAGGCCATTGTTTTGCCGTCTTTCCATTTATGTTGCATTTTTTCTTTGATTTTATCGAATTGAACAGGGATTGGGTCTACGCGATCTCCTGCAAAATCGCCTGATCCAGCAGCACTACAGAAAGTACAACCACCAAAAGCAACAGTGCCATCACGGTTTGGGCAGTCAAAGCCTGCATCTAAGGCAACTTTATAGACCTTGCAACCAAATTCATCTCGTAAGTAACGGTTCCATGTATAATAACGTTTCCCATCAGAAGGAAAGGGGAATTCATTGTTTTTAATTTCAGTCATAGTTTCACTCCTCAACTTCCTATTCTATCACGGACTTGTAGAAGTGGACGAATACTTTATCTGTTACGAGAAGAAAGTTAGAAATTTGCTGTATATGGTTGTAAGTTTTCCAAAAGGTTGATACGATTGCTTAGATATTCGAATTAAATGGAGGACTTAGTAATGCCCAGAAGTGTTTGGTTATTAATAATTGGGATGCTTGTCAATACGGTAGGTAATTCATTTTTATGGCCGTTAAATACAATTTACATGCATGATCATCTAGGACAATCGCTTTCAATGGCAGGGCTTGTACTCATGGGAAACGCAGCAGCTGGTGTGGTTGGTAACCTTTTAGGTGGCTATGTATTTGACAAATTTGGTGGTTTTAAATCGATTATGTTGGGTACAATTATTACCATCATCGGTTTAATATGCTTAGTATTTTGGCATGGATGGCCACATTATGTTTGGTTTTTAACTTTAATTGGTTTTAGTGGGGGAATTGTATTCCCAAGTATGTTCGCAATGGTTGGAACTGCTTGGCCAGAAGGCGGCAGAAAAGGCTTTAATGCAATTTATCTTGCACAAAACTTAGGCGTAGCAATTGGCCCAGCACTTGCGGGAGTTGTTGCCAATAAAAGCTTTGATTATTTGTTTATTGCAAATTTAATAATGTATGTTCTATTTTTCTTTGTTGCTTTATCATATAAAGGAATTTCATCAGAAAATGGTATGGCACCAAGTTCTGTTCTTAGTGAAGGTGCGAAAGTGAAGGATCGTTCTTCTTTTAATGCTCTGTTTATTTTAGGAATAGGGTACCTATTAAGTTGGCTGGTTTATACTCAATGGACGACTACCATTTCATCTTATACACAGGATCTCGGCATTTCTTTGAATCAATATAGTCTTCTATGGACTGCAAATGGTTTATTAATTGTTTTGGGGCAACCTCTTATTAACCCTATTATTAAGCGAATGGGTGAATTTTACAAAGGTCAGATTTTCATTGGAATTGCGATCTTTTTCATTTCATTCTTTGTTGTAAGTTTTGCAAGCACGTTTAATATGTTTCTTGTGGCCATTATGATACTTACTTTTGGTGAAATGTTTGTTTGGCCGATTGTACCAACAATTGCTAGTAAACTTGCACCGAAAGGAAGAGATGGTTTCTACCAAGGGCTAATTAATAGTTTTAGTGCGATTGGTAGAATGATTGGACCATTCCTTGGTGGAGTTTTAGCGGATCAATATGGGATGAAAATTACGTTTTATGTGTTGATGGGTATTTTAGTCATCGCTTTGATTCCTTATATGCTATATGATCGACCTATAAAGCAAAAAGAAAAAGAAAATGTTGAGGAGCTGTAAAAGGCTCCTTTTTTATTTGGTTCGGTTTATGCGGTAGCGGAAATGTTTTCTGCGACGAGTAATCGCAGGAGCAACAGAATAGGGGAAGAATCTATTTAAATTTGCAAGAAAATTCTGTCTTTGAGAAAATAATAGAAAAGGGGGAGTGGAAAGTGAAGATAATTTATCGGTCAGCAGAAGAAGCCATATCACAAGTAAATGACGGAATGACTATTATGGTAGGTGGCTTTGGACTTGTGGGTATTCCAGAGCAGCTTATAATAGCCCTTGCTCAGAGTGGAGTAAAGGATTTAACAGTCATCTCTAATAACTGTGGTATTGATGATTGGGGTCTTGGATTGCTATTAAGAAATAAACAGATTAAAAAAGTGATAGCTTCATATGTTGGAGAAAACAAAGAATTTGAACGTCAAGTATTAGCAGGTGAATTAGAGGTTGAGCTAATACCACAAGGTACTTTGGCAGAAAAGATACGTGCTGGTGGTGCGGGAATTCCTGCTTTTTATACACCTGCTGGGGTTGGTACACCGATAGCAGAAGGAAAAGAAATTCGCAACTTTGGTGGAAAAGAATATTTACTAGAAGAATCTTTAGTTGCTGATTTTGCATTGATCAGAGCTTATAAAGCAGACCATCTAGGGAATTTACAATATAACAAAACAGCACAAAACTTTAATCCAATTATGGCAACCGCTGCGAAAATTACAATAGCTGAAGTGGAAGAACTTGCTGTAATAGGCGAACTCGATCCTGGTTATATTCATACGCCGAGTATTTATGTTCAAGGAATGCTTCAAGCAAAACAACAAAAGCGCATTGAAAAAGTGACAACTCGTTCATAGGGGGAGAAGACATGAATATTCGTGAAAAAATTGCAAAAAGGGCTTCGCAGGAAATAGCCGACGGAAATTACGTGAATCTAGGAATTGGAATGCCAACACTTGTTGCTAATTATATAGAAGAAAAAGATGTCATTTTACAATCCGAAAACGGTCTTCTTGGCATTGGACCATACCCTACTTCAGATAAAATAGACCCAGACTTAATCAATGCTGGAAAAGAAACCGTAACAACTGTACCAGGAGCAGCTTTTTTTAGTAGTGCAGAATCCTTTGCAATGATTCGAGGGGGACATATTGATGTTGCCATTCTAGGAGGGATGGAGGTTTCTGAAAAAGGAGACCTTGCCAATTGGATGATTCCAGGAAAGATGATTAAAGGAATGGGTGGCGCAATGGATCTCGTCCATGGTGCAAAAAAAGTGATTGTCATCATGGAACATAATGCAAAAGATGGGTCTCCAAAGATTAAAAAGACGTGTGATTTACCGTTAACAGGTAAATCAGTAGTTGATTTAATCATTACTGAAAAAGCGGTAATTGAAGTCACAAATAATGGGCTCGTATTAAAAGAAGTGATGGATGGTTTTAAAGTTGAAGATGTACTGCGTGATACAGGCGTGCAGTTGAAAAGGATTTAAAATAAGAAAGAAGGAGAGCATATTGAAAAGGCAACTCTATACTTTAGAGGGCACTGAAAAAGTCAAAATGCTTAAATTTTAATGATAAAATTTTGTGATGCGATTTTTATTGAAGTGGAATCAGCGTAGACTCCTGCGGGAAAGCGAGACAGAGAGACCCCGCAGCGAAGCGAGGAGGCTCGTCGGTTCGCCCGCGGAAAGCGAAGCTGATTCCACTTCATGTTAGAGCAGATTTGTACTATAAAAATTAGGGGCAAAATGGTTTTTCAGTACCCTCATACTGTATCGTTCGTTTTTATGTTCGTCCTAATTGTTTCCGCGTGTTCTAACTCAAATACTGTCAAAGATATAAAAGTAACTGATATGAACAACAATAAGACTGCTACCATTTCTGACTTAAAAGAAATCCAAACTATTGAAAATGCCATACGTACTGCTAAAAAGCTTGATGGAATAGTCGATGTAGCTAATCCGCAATATACAATTCAAATTGGAGAAGAATCCTATTTCCTTTGGTTTCAGGATCAATCAGCTACATTAATAAATGAGCAAAAAACAGAAACCATATATAAAATTGAAAATGCAGGTGAAATCAACAAGATTATTCGTGCTACATTATGAGTTCATTTGAAGTGTCGAATAGATAATCTTCACCGTGAAAGTGTGTAATTACTAATTATCCACAAGAATTTCACAATTTTACTAAATCTCTTGTCAATTTACGTTACTTCGATTAGAATAAGATTCAATATGATATGACTGTGAAAGGGAATAGTAGGTTTATCTTGATTTTGTAGAGAGCTAACGGTTGGTGTAAGTTAGTAAATCAGTAAATTGAACTCGCCCGGGAGTCACAATGGTGAAATGAATGATAGCCAAAGTCGTTTTCCGCGTTAAGGAATCAAGTTGAGTGCTTACACTAATTTGGGTGGTACCGCGGGAGATTTTAAACTCTCGTCCCTTTTTCAAGGGACGAGAGTTTTTTTATTTCACGGCATCCTTCATATTAGAAGCAAACTAACTAACTATCGTTATTTTACACAAGAAGGAGGAGTTACCATTGAATTTCAATCATCAAGAAATCGAGAAAAAATGGCAAGCTTACTGGGCTGAACACGAAACATTCAAAACAGTAAATGACGATTCAAAACCTAAATTTTATGCATTAGATATGTTCCCATATCCATCAGGTGCAGGTCTTCATGTAGGACACCCTGAAGGCTATACTGCAACAGATATCTTATCTCGCTTTAAACGTTTGCAAGGTTACAACGTAATGCACCCAATGGGATGGGATGCATTCGGTCTTCCTGCTGAACAATATGCACTTGATACAGGTAATGACCCTGCAGAATTTACACAAAAGAATATTGGCACATTCAAACGCCAAATCCAAGAATTAGGTTTCAGCTATGACTGGGATCGCGAAATCAATACAACAGATCCTGAATATTATAAATGGACTCAATGGATATTCATCCAACTTTACAAAAAAGGCTTAGCTTACATCGATGAAGTGGCTGTAAACTGGTGCCCAGCACTAGGTACAGTACTTGCGAACGAAGAAGTGATCGACGGTAAATCAGAACGTGGAGGTCACCCAGTAGAACGCCGTCCAATGAAACAATGGATGCTTAAAATTACTGCATACGCTGATCGTCTAATTGATGATTTAGAAGAAGTCGATTGGCCAGAAAATATTAAAGATATGCAACGTCACTGGATTGGCCGCTCTGAAGGTGCTGAAGTCGATTTCAATATCAAAGATACGGATAAACACTTCCGCGTATTCACTACACGCCCAGATACATTGTTTGGTGCTACTTACACAGTACTTGCTCCAGAACATGCTTTAGTAAAAGAAATCACGACAGATTCTCAACGTGAAGCTGTAGAGGCATACCTTAATGAAGTGAAGATGAAATCAGATCTTGAACGTACTGATTTAGCAAAAGAAAAAACAGGTGTCTTCACTGGTGCATACGCTGTGAATCCTATTAATGGTAGAGAGATTCCAATTTGGATTGCAGATTATGTATTAGCTAGCTATGGTACAGGTGCAATCATGGCCGTGCCAGCACATGATGAACGTGACTATGAATTTGCAAAACAATTCAATTTACCGATCATCCCTGTTCTTGAAGGTGGAGATGTTGAAAAAGAAGCCTTTACAGAAGATGGTCCACATATCAACTCAGATTTCTTAAATGGTCTAGGTAAAGCGGAAGGGATGACGAAAGCAATCGCATGGCTTGAAGAAAACAAAGTCGGCGAAAAGAAAGTTTCCTACCGTCTACGTGACTGGTTATTCTCTCGTCAACGCTACTGGGGTGAACCAATTCCTGTCATCCATTGGGAAGATGGTTCAATCACAACAGTTCCAGAAGAAGAACTTCCATTAGTTCTACCGAAAACTTCTGATATTCGTCCAAGTGGTACAGGTGAATCACCACTTGCAAATATTGATGAATGGGTAAATGTTGTAGATCCTGTTACAGGTAAAAAAGGACGTCGTGAAACAAATACAATGCCACAATGGGCTGGTTCAAGCTGGTACTTCTTACGCTATATCGATCCACATAACAAAGAAGCAATCGCTGATCCAGAACTACTAAAACGTTGGTTACCAGTTGATATTTATATCGGTGGTCAAGAACACGCAGTACTTCACTTGCTATATGCTCGATTCTGGCATAAAGTTCTTTATGATTTGGGCGTTGTACCAACAAAAGAACCATTCCAAAAATTATTCAACCAAGGCATGATCCTAGGTGAAGGTAACGAAAAAATGTCTAAATCAAAAGGGAATGTTGTAAACCCTGATGATATCGTAGCTAGTCATGGTGCAGATACACTTCGTCTATATGAAATGTTCATGGGACCACTTGAAGCTTCAATTCCATGGTCTACAAATGGTTTAGACGGAGCACGTCGTTTCTTAGACCGTATCTGGCGTCTATTTATCAATGAAGAAACTGGCGAACTATCAGATAAAATCAAAGCATCAAATGATACAACTTTAGAAAAAGTGTATCACCAAACAGTACAAAAGGTGACAGATAACAACGAACATATCCGTTTCAACACTTCAATTTCTCAAATGATGGTCTTCATCAATGATTGCTATAAAGCTGATGTTGTACCAACAGCATACGCTGAAGGATTCGTCAAAATGTTAGCGCCAATCGCTCCTCACATTGCTGAAGAACTTTGGGCTAAACTTGGTCACACTGAAACAATTACTTATGCAGAATGGCCAACATTTGATCCTGCAAAACTTGTAGATGATGAAGTTGAAGTCGTTGTTCAAGTCAACGGTAAAGTTCGTGCAAAACTAATGGTCGCAAAAGACGCATCACGTGAAGACCTAGAAAAAGTTGCACTTGCTGACGAACACGTAAAAGAATTTATTGATGGTAAAGATATCAAAAAAGTAATTGCAGTACCTGGAAAACTAGTGAACATCGTTGCAAAATAATATGTATTATTCAATTTAGGAATGATTTAAGAAATAAAAACCTTCTTTTCAAAATTATTTTGAGAAGAAGGTTTTTTGCATGGAAAAGATCATTGAGAAAAAGATAACCGTTTTTTTACGAAATTTACTAAAAAAACATATTTGATTGTCTAAATTATTGTTAATATAATATTATACTAACAAATTTTAACTTTATAGGAGGAAAGTATGAAAAAGTTACAAGTATTATTATTATTAATTATTTCATTTGCAATTTTGGGGCACTCTAACAATGTAAGTGCTGCTGAGGGTGAAGAAACAACATCAATATCTTTACCTAGTAATTTAGAAACA
>DATMJF010000386.1:0-8353 GCA_035554455.1 Rummeliibacillus sp. | reverse complement strand
AAAATTGGTGCAAAATCTGCAGTAACTTGCGTGTCGTTATTAATGATTGTTGCATTAATATTTGCTGTATTTGCTTTAGAGCCATGGATGTTTTGGATCGCGGGCAGCATGTTTGGTATTTCGCTTGGCTCCATGTGGGTTACATCACGAACTTTGATTATCGAATTATCCCCTAAGGAGAAACAAGGACAATTCTTTGGATTATTCGCTTTCTCAGGAAAAGTTTCATCTATTATCGGTCCAGCTATCTATGGTACCGTTACTTTATTACTAATGGACTATGGTACGATTGCAAGCCGAATAGCCCTTTCTACATTAATCGTAATGACTATTATTGGGTTGCTTATCCATTTAAGAGTTCGGACGAATGTCACGAATTGATATAGGAGCAATAGGGCGAATATGGTACAATTGAAGCAATAAGAAGTAGTGTTCAAGGAGGAAGCCCGCAATGAATGAAAACAAAGGTATTTTACTAGAAAGCGGCACAAATGAGCTGGAAATTGTCGAATTTGAAGTAGGTTCAAATAAATTTGGTATTAATGTTATTAAAGTAAAAGAGATTATTCAACCGATTCCGGTAACATTTATCCCACATGCACATCCACATGTTGAAGGTATTATTCAATTGCGTGGTGAAGTGTTACCAGTCGTAGATATGAAGAAAGTATTAGGTTTGATGAATACTCCATATAGCGAGCAACAAAAATATATTGTTGCTGAATTTAATCGACAACGGGTTGTATTCCATGTTGACAATGTGACTCAAATTCATCGTATTTCGTGGGATCAAATTGAAAAACCATCTGATATGTATCAAGGTGGCAATTCTCAAGTGATTGGTGTTATTAAACGAAATGACATCATGTTATTATTATTAGATTTTGAGAAAATTATGGTAGACATCAATCCAGACTCTGGTATTAATGTAGCATCTGTGAAAAAGTTAGGGGACCGCGAGCGTTCAGAAAAGAAAATCGTGATCGCTGAGGATTCACCATTATTACGTAAATTATTGCATGATACGATGCTTGAAGCTGGTTATATGAATGTAGAGTTCTTTGAAAATGGTAGAGATGCATTAGATTATCTATTAAATATTGCAGAAAAAACAGAGGATATTAGTAAGTTTGTTCAATTGATGGTAACCGATATTGAAATGCCACAAATGGATGGTCACCATTTAACAAAGCAAGTCAAATCACATCCAGTATTAAAAAAATTGCCAATCATCATTTTCTCTAGCTTAATAACAGATGATTTGCGACATAAAGGCGAAGAAGTAGGAGCAGAAGATCAAATTAGTAAACCAGAAATTGCCGAATTGATTTTAAAAGTGGATGAATACGTATTATAAGAAATAGAAATGGGCTGCCTTAAAAGTATGGAAAATCACTTTTAAGATAGCCCTATGTACTAATTAAGAAACTATAAGAGTCTTTTGGTTCTTCGGTTACTGGTCCTAGAAAAAAATGCTCCTGTATTGCTTCACTGGCATCGTTGAAAAGGATTTGTCCAAAAGGAGCTTGTGGACAAATCCTTTTCTGCGTAATTTGAATTAATGGCCATAAAAATAACTGCTGTTTTTATAATAATCATGTTTTTTCTTTTCATCGTGAATTTTCTTTGGTGTCAATTTATTCTTTTTAGGTAGCTGTTTAGTACATTTTAAATCTAAGAAATCATTCAATATACTCTTAGCTACATTGAGTCCCATTTTCCTACGCGGATTACGATATGTTTCATCAAGATGCCCTAAGTGAGGCAATTGATTAAAATCTTCTTTTTTGGGTAAAGTGTGAAAATAATAATCAGCACATTGAATGACCACTGCGGATTGTTGTTGACTATAGCGTGGGTTTTTGACAAAATGCAGACCTAACTTTTTAGCACGACCTGAACGAATCATTTTTTCGAGAGCTAGGCGTTTTAATGTGTAGAGTGGTCGATTATCGAGGGCAGTTTTTGCATGCTTGTTAACCGTATAAATGGCTGTAGCTATTTCTCCATCTTTATGGTAATTGCTCATAAAAAACCTACCTTTCATAGAATCTAAATCGAAATAAATATGTGAGGGAAAATTCTGACCATTCAATCTATAATATACTATGATACCAATATTATAATTCATTGTATATAGCGAGTGTTGAAAAGAAGAGGATGTGACATTAGTGAGAAATTTTAAAACAGCAATCATTGATATTGGATCTAATACTATCAGACTAGTGCTGTACAAATACGATCTAAAACGTGGGATGAAAGAAATTGAAAATATTAAAGTTGTTGCTCGACTACGGAATTATATTTTACCTAATGGAAAGTTATCAGAACAGGGGATTTTGAAGTTGCAAAATATCCTGGCCACTTTTCAAGAGATGTTACATGACTACGGTATAAATGATGTACTAGCAACAGCAACTGCAGCTATTCGTCAGGCAACTAATGGTCAGGAAATTTTAGAGAAAATGAAAAAAGAGATAGGCATTGAAATTAAATTATTGTCTGAAGAACAAGAAGCATTCTATGGCTATTTCGCCGTTGTGCATACAATAGCAACACCATCAGCTGTGACAATTGATATGGGTGGAGGAAGTACTGAAATCACATATTTTAACAATAAAGAGTTAGTTGAATCACACAGTTTCCCATTTGGTTCTGTATCACTAAAGCAACAATTTATGAAAAGTAATACGTTAACAATTGAAGAAAGAGAAAAGATTTATCAGTTTGCGAAAGAACAATTTTTATCTTTAAGCTGGTTAGCAGGTCTTACGTTGCCTGTCATTGGTATTGGTGGAAGTGCACGTAATATGGCGAAAATGGATCAGCGTAAAAAAAATTATCCGATTTCAGGGATACATCAATATAAAATGACGAAAGAAGACTTTGATACAATTCGTTTAGAAATTGCAGAATTAAGCTTTGAAGAATTAAAACAACTTGATGGCTTGTCTAGTGATAGAGCGGATATTATTGCACCTGTACTTGAAGTTTTTCAAGCATTGATGGATGTTGTGCAAAGTCCAATTTTCCAATTTAGTCGAAAAGGCCTTAGGGAAGGACTTGTTATAGAAAAAATATTAAAAGAGAATCCAACAGCCTTTGATAAGTACCATGTTCTTGAATCAAACGTTGACTTTCTAGCGCAAGAATTTGGTAAATCTAAAGAACACAATGAATATTTTGTGAGACTTTGTGAAAAAGTATATCGTGAATTTTGCAAGTATGGTGCATTACAATATACGGATGCTGAATTAGCAATGATGTTGCAAGCTGCGAAATTATTTTATCTAGGGGAATATATCGAAGCAGATGCTGCAAGCCAACACACATTCTATTTACTGTCTAATCGATCAATAGACGGTTTAGGTCATAAGGAAAGAGTAAGATTAGCATTATTAGCATCATATAAAAGCAAAGATGACTTTAAAAGATATGTTGAGCCATTTGTTGAATGGTTCACAAAAGAAGAGTTAAAGCAAGTACAGGGGATAGGTGCTTTACTAAAGTTTGCCTATGCACTTGATGCATCAAAGCGAAAAATAGTAGAAAATATTGAAATTGAGCAAAAAGGACAAGGCATGATGGTCCATATTTACTCAAGGGGAAATGCATTAGCAGAAAAGTATAAAGTAAGCCGTCAGAAAAAGCATATAGATAGATTATTTCCAGGGGACGTTACTTTACACTTCATAGAAAAGGAAGGATAAATGATGGAAGCTACAAAAATAGATATAGAAGAAATTGCTAAACCACAGTACTACAATAATCGTGAACTCAGTTGGTTGGCATTTAATGAACGTGTCTTACAAGAGGCTGAAGATACCAATAATCCACTAATAGAGCGTTTGAAGTTTTTAGCTATTTTTAGTTCAAATTTAGATGAATTCTTCATGGTAAGGGTTGCGGGCATTCAAGATCAAGTTAGAGCTGGTTTCCATAAGTCAGAAAATAAGTCAGGTTTAACGCCAAAGGAACAATTGGCTCATATTTTAGAGCGTACACAAGCACTTGTTGCCCGTCAAACAGAGGTTTATAAAGATTTAGTACTTAAACAGCTTCCAAAAGAAAAGGTTTTCTTACAAAAAACACATAGTCTCAATAAAGAACAAAATACGTTTTTAAATGAATACTTTGAAGAAATTATCTTCCCTGTTTTAACGCCTGTTGCAGTGGATGCTTACCGGCCATTCCCAACACTACTTAGTAAAACAATGAATATCATAGTACTTCTAGAACAAGAGAATGCAGAACCAGAATTCCGAGAAAAAATTGCGATAGTTCAAGTTCCTTCTGTATTGGATCGTTTTATTAAGATTCCATCTGCTAGTAATGAAATTCGAGGTGTTTTATTGGAAGATGTGATTAGTGCAAATATTGATAAATTATTTTGGGGCTATAAAGTGAAATCTGCACAATCTTTTCGTTTAACACGTAATGCAGACTTAACGATTCATGAAGAGGGTGCGCGTGATCTTCTTGTTGAGATTGAAAAAGAGCTGAAAAAGCGGAAATGGGGTGCTGTTAGCCGCATTGAAGTCCGTTCAGGTGAGATGGATGAAAATGTATTGCAGTATCTACTAAAGGTGTTAGAAGATTGGGAAGCAGATGTTTATAGTTTGGATTGCCCATTAGATTTAACGTTCTTATTCTCATTTTGTAAGATGATTGTTGAAGGTAGAGAACATTTGGAATATGAAAGTTTTATACCACAAGCACCACTAGATTTAGAATCAGATGAAGACTTATTTGAAAAAGCTTTAACGCAAGATTTGTTCTTCCATCATCCATATGAATCTTTTGCACCGATTGTTGATTTTGTAACAGAAGCATCGGAAGATCCAACTGTACTTGCAATTAAGCAGACACTATATCGTGTAAGTGGCAATTCGCCTGTTATTCAAGCATTAAAGCAAGCTGCTGAAAATGGTAAACAAGTAACGGTTCTAGTTGAGTTAAAAGCACGATTTGATGAAGAAAACAATGTACATTGGGCAAAAGAGTTAGAACAAGCAGGCTGTTTGGTCATCTACGGGATGCATAATTTAAAAACACATTCTAAAATTACGCTTGTTGTACGTAAACGCCAAGGTCGGATTGAGCGTTTCGTACATTTAGGTACAGGAAATTATAATGATGCTACAGCGAAAATTTATACGGACATGGGAATCATCACAACAAATAAAAAAATTGGAATTGATGCAACAAACTTTTTTAATTATTTAAGTGGATATACAGAAAAGCCTAATTTCCACCATTTAGTCGTATCGCCATATGATATTCGAAGTGAATTTATCAAACTAATCAATGAAGAAATTGTATGTCACAAAAAATACGGAAAAGGTCATATACGTGCAAAGATGAATTCTTTAACGGATAAAGAGTTAATCATGAAAATGTACGAAGCATCAATTGCTGGTGTTAAAATCGAATTAATCATCCGTGGTATATGCTGTTTACGTCCAGGAGTACCAGGAATTAGTGAGAATATTAAAGTAACAAGTATCGTTGGCCGTTTCTTAGAACATTCACGAATTTACTGGTTCAATCATAATGGAGAAAATAGATTATATCTTTCTTCGGCCGATATGATGACACGTAATATGGTCAAACGTGTCGAAATCTTATTCCCGATTTTCGATACAGAAATTAAAAAGCGTATTATGAAAATTATGAAAACAGAATTACGTGATAATGTAAAGGCTCGTGTTCAAGGCACAGATGGTGTGTATCATTACAAAGGCAAAAAGGAATCTGAACAATGGATTAATAGTCAAGAGATCTTTTTAAAAGAATCATTTCGTATATTAACAGATGAAGAATAAAAATCGGTAGACGCTCATTCAGATTTACCAGTTAAATGTTCTCAACCCTAAGCGTCCTTCTTTTCTTCAAAGGGTTGAGGATTGCTTTCTTAAAGGAGGCTAGTATCTACCTGAATCAGGGAATATTATTAGAAAGTTTTTAATTTGTGTTTTATTCGATTAATTCTTATATTTTTTATATGAATTTCAAACAAAATCTATTATGATAGTCATATAGTATATGTTTTCATTGGAGGCAATACATGAATAGAACAACTTTAGACCTGATGTCTTTGAAAAGAATTGCTAATTATTATAGTGAATTTGAGCCTTCTGTCATTACTTTTATGATACTCCGAATAGGAGATCTATTTAATGTTATTTTTGCAAGTGAAAATTGCCAAAAAGAGTTTGGGCATTTCCATGAAGACACTCGATTAGCAGAGAGATATTTGCCAAACGACATTTGGTTGGCGTTAAAACCTATGTTATTACAGCCTCATGATGAAATGAAGTTAAATTTTGACAGTAATCATAAAATCAGTATATTGGTAGGGAAAGATGGACATGACACTTTCTATTTATGCACAATACATAAGAAACACCAAGATTCATCATTTATTTCCTTGTTAGAACAAAATCTAGATTCTATTGTCACTATTGATGAAGATGGTACTATTTTAAACAGTAACCAAGCTGCGAAGGCAAAATTCGGGTACAAGGAATCGTATATAACTGGGAAGTCTCTATATGAATTCGTATCGATATTTTCAAAAGATAAAATACAAAAACTAATTAAAGAGACTGTTGCGTTGAAAAAGCCACTTGAATTAGCGGATTGTGGTATTAAAACTATTGAAGGGAAAACTGTCGTAATTTTTGCTAAGAGTATTCCCATTGTAGAACATCAAAACGTTATTAAAATTCTACTTTTATTTCGTGATATAACGCCATACAACGATAAGAATATGAGCGTTACTTATTTGTCTTACCATGATCAATTAACAGGTGCATGGAATAATAAGGCTCTCAATGAGCATTTTCCAGATGTAATCCAAGAGGCCAAGCGGCAGAAGCAAAAAGTAGCTGTACTTTCAATTAATTTGGATCGTTTTAAAAAAGTTAATGAAAATTATGGTTCTTCTGTAGGGGATATTATTTTAAGTGAAGCAGCAAAGCGTATTTCATATATCATAAATGACAGTAGTTATCTTTATAAATTAAATGGTGATAATTTTATTTTTGTTGTGCAAAATGCTACTAAGGAACTGATACAATCAATAGCTATGCAAATTATAGACCTGTTAAAAGAACCAATTAATATTGGTGATTTAGAATTATCTATTTCGGCTTCAATCGGTATTGCATGCTTTCCCAATGATGGTGATTGTGAGGAAGAGCTGCTTCGAAAAGCCAATCAGGCTCTATTTTATGTAAAAGAGAGAGGACGTTCAGGATATCGTTTCTATCAAAATGAAATGGAAGATAAATTTCGAAATACTGCACTCATGGAAGCGCATTTACGTAGAGCTATAGAAAAAGAGGAACTAATCGTCTATTATCAGCCACAAATTGATTTGGAGACAGAGAAAATTACGAGTTTTGAAGCCTTACTTAGATGGCAAAATCCTAAATTTGGATTTGTATCACCCGATAAGTTTATTCCAATAGCAGAAGATTCAGGATTGATTATAGAAATTGGAGATTGGGTATTAGAGCAAGCATGTAAACAACTAGGAGAATGGAAAAAGCAAAATATTACAAATGTCAGAATAGCTGTTAATATTTCTCCAAAACAATTCCGAGAAGATAAATTAGCTTCAAAAATTCTCCAATATTTATATCAATATGGTGTAAATTCTGAAATGTTAGAGCTTGAAATCACTGAAAGCTCAATGACAGATGCTGAAGATACAATGATCATTTTGAAACAGCTAAAGAGCATGGGGTTGATTATTTCAATCGATGATTTTGGTACAGGCTATTCTTCATTAAGCTATATTAAAAGATATCCTATCGATATTATTAAAATTGATCAATCGTTTATTAGAGATATGGATACAGATGAAAAAGACCGTGCCATTGCAAAAACAATTATTCACCTCGCACATAGTCTTGGATTAGATGTGATTGCTGAAGGTGTTGAAAAAGAGGAACATGTAGGTTTTTTAAAAGACCATCAATGTAAAAAAGCACAAGGATTTTTATTTAGTAAACCTTTACCATTAGGCGAACTAATGAAAACAATTCCATTATTGAACTAAAGAAATGGGCTCTTTTAAGGGCTCTTTTTTTTTATATAGATAACACCGTTCAGTATTAATGAATAAACGATATACAACGGAGTCATACTATAAAAAAAGAAAGAGGGTTTTCTATGGGAGTATGGACTTGGCCTTTAATTTTTGTTGGATTACTGATTTGTGTGGTCTCGTTAATTTGGACAATGCGAATTGCAAAGAATCAAGAGGTTCAAGAAGGAACGCATGATGATTCCTACTCAGAAACAGTTGAAAATAATCCAAACATATTAAATCCAATTTTCTGGA
>DATMJF010000385.1:0-2443 GCA_035554455.1 Rummeliibacillus sp. | reverse complement strand
GGGGCAGAGTTAAGTTATAAAGACGAAGATAAAGCTATTCTCAATTTTGCAAATCAAAGCATTTTTCTTGTTAAATCTAAAAAAAATCAAAGTGCCAATTTCTATGATATTTACGGTAAAGAACGTTTTTCTTTAACTTTTGAAGTAGATGGGTTAAATGCTTTAGTTGCTATTCATAAAGATTTTACCGAAAAAGAAATAAAGGTGGGGGAGATAGAAAACAGAGGACATACTGGAAGAAACTTTGTTTTCTACGATTTAGATGGTAATAAATTTGATGTGTGGAGTGAATTAAGTCAATCTTTCAAAGAAAAATTCCTTCTTCTTTGAAAAAAAGCCTTAATGCTCATAGGCATTAAGGCACGGATATTCTAATTTTTAAAGGATAATTCGCAATCTGAGTATTATTTATTTGTATTCTTATTGGAATGTTGAGTCTTGTCATGATTCGTTTGGTTATTTTTGTTTTTTGCTTTTGAATCCCATTCAGCAGAAAATTCTTCGTATAGATTATTTTTCGGGTTATTGTTATTACTATTTGTGTCGTCATTGCTTACACTTCTGTAAAGATCGAAAGGATTATGAGTTCTTACATTCATTGT
Organism: Rummeliibacillus sp.; assembly: GCA_035554455.1. Lineage (GTDB taxonomy): Bacteria > Bacillota > Bacilli > Bacillales_A > Planococcaceae > Rummeliibacillus. The sequence continues at coordinate 1,841 of DATMJF010000385.1, read as the reverse complement.
TTTTTTGTTGTTTTTATTACCCATGGATGTTCACCTCCTAGAGTTTAATGTGCTCAGTAATGGAATGTTTATTCTTAATGACTTTTTGAATTCGATATTCAATTACGTATAAAGTGCATGAAGAAAAACAAACTAGAACTGTGCTTTAAAATTGAACTAGGAGGTACGAGAATGGCAAATCAAAAACAAAATTCTCCAAAACCAGATGACCGGTCAAATAATGTAGAACGTATCGATCAAATGATCAAAAATACGAAAGAAAATATCCAGAAGGCAGAAATTAGTAAGGAATTTTCAAGTCCAGAAGAAGTGCAAAAAATGCAAGAAAAAAATAAACGTCGTGAGCAATCGATTAATGCCATGGTTGAGGAAAGAAATGACGAAGCTCAAGATCGTGAAAATGGTTATAAATAATTAAAAATAAGGCTGTAATAAAAGGATTATTAATCCATTTTTTATAGTCTGAAGAAGTCCTTGTGATTATTTAATTTCACAAGGACTTTTTCAATTAGTAAAGTGTAGGGGTTGGATAACATGAAACGGCATCAATAAACCTTGGATCAATTCCAAAATAATACCAGAAAGCACCACTCCATCTATATCCAGACACTTCACCATACTCAACACGAGTAGGATAAAACCAGAAACTTTCTCCATTAATGAGCCAAACATAAGTGTTTTGATATACACAATCAACTATATAGGATACAGAAGGTTTTGATGGAATAAATGTAGGAGGAGGGGATTGTGGTTGTTGTCCAGATGGCCCTTGAGGTGGGTAATAAACCATTTAATTTCACTCCTTTTTAATAGGTCCTCAACAATAATATATGTTGTATGAATTAGAAGGGGATACATTAGAGTGAAGAACTAATTATATGTATTGAATACCATCAGTTCTGAGGAGGAGTTATTCAGAGGAAATTTGAACATTCGAGATAACTTAAAAATGAAAAAGCCTTAATGCACGATAGCATTAAGGCATAGAACTTAACAAGACTGATTGTTGTTATGACTTGCTTGATTTTTTTCTGCTTTCGCATCCCATTCAGAAGCAAACTCAGTTTTTGAGTTATTGTTATTGTTTGGGTTGTCCACTTTGGTTTTACCTTTTGAATTTGGAAAATTATTATTATGTCTATCATTACCAGTTTTTTTTGTCATGGATATTCACCTCCCAAAGATTAATGTGTTCAATTTCGGATGGTTTATTCTAATAATTATTTAGTTTTAAGCAAAAAAGAAAAGGAAAGTGGTGTATAAGTAAACAAAAAAACATGGGTCAATATCTAATGACAGATCGAAAAGTGCTGCAAGAATTCAAAGTATGATTAAAACACAAGAAAAATTTAGTGAAGCAGAAATAAGTTTGGAATTCGAAGGTGAGGAAGAACCTAGACATCTTCAAGATGAAAATCAACGTCGTAAACGAGAAATTGTATTAGGGGAAAAGGAAGTAGCAGATTATGGTGCAGAACAAGTTTTGAAAACAATTTAAAGGATAAATAGTGGTTAAGGCTGTGATGAGTTTATTATACATTTTTCACAGCCTAGAAATTTTTTTAAGTCGTTGCATATCGATTATTTTATATTTGTTGTCTAGTAGGGTTAGAGAATATGCTGTCATTTAATATCTTTTGTAGGAAGATCTATACCCAAGTGTTCTAAAATCGCTTTTGTCATAAATTTAGTTGCTTGAATATCTTTTTCTATTTTACTAATTCTATTTTCCATGTTTTCTATAGTAATCAATGAGGTATTTAATGTTTTTTCAGTTAAATCTTCTGTACTTTTGATTCCCTCGAATATGTTATTTAATTCAGAGGCTGTTTTATGCGTAA
>DATMJF010000384.1:0-4370 GCA_035554455.1 Rummeliibacillus sp. | reverse complement strand
TCGCTGTGGGGTCTCTCTGGCTCGCTTTCCCGCAGGTAAAGATTGCTCCTGCGATTACTCGTCGCAGAAAATTCTTCTTGCTCCTGGAGCAAAAAGAATTTTCGCTGATTCCACTTCAACAAAAATTGCATCACAAAATTTTATTATTAAAATTCATGCATTTTGACTTTTTCAGTGCCCTCCTGATATGTGATATGTAACTATTGTAATTAGAGTATTGAAAAAGGGGTATATAGGATGTAATTCATATTTTTGTAACCTATTATTAGTACCAGATATATGATAGATGTCATATTATCATTATGACATCTATGTCTATGTCAAATACAAATAGGGACGTATGATGAACTTAGCAGAACAAAGGCTGGAGGGGATTTTTTTGACAGATCGTGAAAAGACAAAACAGCTAAAAAAAGCTGTTATACCATATTCAACATCTGATACGAAAAAAAGTGTAATGCAAATAATGAATACAATTCCACCAATGATTGCATTGTGGATAGCTGCATACATTATTTTACCTTACACTGTATGGGGAGCTGTTGGACTAAGTGTGATTGCGGCAGGTTTTGTTGTTCGTACATTTATCATTTTCCATGACTGCACACATGGCTCTTTCTTTAAAAACAAAAAAGCTAATGATATCGTTGGTTTAATAACAGGGGTTCTTACATTATTTTCATACGAAAAATGGAAAAAGGAGCATATGATTCACCATGCTTCAAGTTCCAATTTAGATAAACGAGGGGTCGGCGACGTTTGGGTCATGACAGTTGATGAATATGTAAAAGCATCAAAATGGCAACGCTTTTGCTATAGAGCTTATCGAAATCCACTTGTCATGTTTGGTTTAGGTCCTTTATATTTAGTACTGGTTTCTAGTAGATTTAATCACAAAGATGCAAGAAAAAAAGAACGTTTCAATACGTATTTATCCAATGCAATCATTGTCGCACTTTTCGCAGGGGTTATCTTATTGACAAACGTACAATCATTATTAATTGTACAAGGGACATCAATGTTTGTTGCAGGGGCACTTGGCATTTGGTTATTTTTCATTCAGCATACATTTGAAGATTCTTACTTTGAAAATGAATCTGAATGGGATTATGTAAAAGCTGCTGTAGAGGGTAGTTCTTATTATAAATTGCCGATCGTTTTACAATGGGTAACTGGTAATATTGGCTTCCATCATGTGCACCATTTAGCACCACGTGTACCTAATTATAAATTAGAAGAAGCACATAAAATGACACCACCATTGCAAAGTGCAACAACCATTACAATTAAGACTAGCTTTGAATCATTACGTTATAAATTATATGATACACCAAATAAAACATTTGTTACATTTAAGGCTGTTAAAAGTCTTGTGGTAACACATGATAGTAAAATAAAACAATCTATAGAAACAATCAAAAAGTCGGTTAATCACTCAAAGTCTAGCAAAAATGTAATATAACAGATAATTTATCTCGAAAAATTCTACGTTAGAGTGTGTAATAACTTATTGATAATGCTATATAAAATATAAAAAAACGTACATTACTAAGAAATTAGTGATGTGCGTTTTTTTATTGTTACGACTAACGGATACTTTTCTTTTCAATACAATCCATCATTATTACTCTATTTTTTTATATATCCGCAAAATATGTTAACCTATTTCAAATTTAGGTTGACATATAATTCGAAATGATACACAATAATCACGATAAAAAAAGAAGAGAGGTGATATTTTGAAAAGTAAAACAATAGCTTTTGCTGCACTTTTTGCTGCTTTAACATCAGTAGGTGCATTTATTAAAATTCCAATTCCTTATATTCCTTTTACACTACAAATTCTGTTTGTCTACATGGCTGGTGCGCTATTAGGACCAAAGCTTGGATTCATCAGTCAACTAAGCTATGTATTAATCGGATTAGTGGGAGTACCGGTCTTTACAGAAGGAGGAGGTCCTAGTTATATTTTTAAACCGACATTTGGTTATCTAATTGGTTTTGTATTTGGGGCGTTTGCAAATGGCTGGCTTATTCAAAAGTTTAACCTGAATAAAATTTATTCTATTTTCTTCGCAAATATAGTTACTCTACTTATCGTGTACTTTTTTGGATGTACTTGGCTGTATGGAGCAATGAAGTGGGTTGTTGAAAAACCGTTATCTCTTCATGAAACATTGTTATTCGGTTTTTATCTACCGGTTCCTGGAGATCTTTTATTAGCTGCTATAAGCGCAATCATAATACATAAAGTTCGTCCAAGAATAAGAAAATTTATATAAATGAAAAGAAGGAGCTGTATAGGATGGGAAAATCATTTTTTATCACTGGAACTGGAACAGATATAGGAAAAACAATTGCTACTGGTTTTTTATATTTCACATTAAATAAGCTAGGAATTAAAACGACAGTATTTAAACCTTTTCAAACTGGACTGATTGAGCAAACACAAACTTATCCTGATTTAGAATGGTATGAATCGGTCCTTGGTGTAAAAAACACTGGCTGCTTTGTTTTCGAGCCAGAGACATCACCACATTTGGCCATTAAAATACAACCAAAAGAAGTGAATATTGAAGCTGCTCTACAAAGAAAGGAAGAATTAGAACAAACGAACGATCTTGTTCTAATAGAGGGGGCTGGGGGATTAGCTGTGCCTTTAATAGAGCAAAAAGATAGCTTTTATATGACAAAGGATTTTATTAAAGAACTGAATATCCCTGCTGTTCTGGTTAGTTTAAGCGGACTTGGTTCAATACACAATGTTCTTACAACAAATTTATATGCCCAAACGTATGGAATTCCTATTCATTCAGTAATTTTCAACAAATTTGATAAAGATAGCGTTATCCAACAAGATAATATTCATACTATTGAGAAAATTGTAAAACTCTCCACTTTTACTATTCCTGAATTTAAAAGCGTAAAACAAGATTTGGAAGAGTACGCAGAAAAATGTATCAAATCAGAACTATTCGAAGAAAAAATGAAGGAGGTTTTTCTTTATGAAACAATATAAAAATCAAGACCTAGAAAATTGGGATAAAGAATATGTATGGCATCCTTTTACTCAAATGAAGCAATACCAAAAATCTAAACCACTTATTATTGAAAAAGGGGAAGGAAGCTATTTATATGATATTGAAGGAAAAAAATATTTAGATGGATATGCCTCTCTTTGGGTTAACGTTCATGGACATAATATCCCTGAGTTAAATGAAGCACTGACAAATCAAGTACATAAAGTTGCTCATTCTACTTTATTGGGTTCTGCTAATGTTCCTTCAATCTTATTAGCTAAAAAGTTAGCAGAAATTACGCCAGGGGATTTATGTAAAGTATTCTATTCAGATACAGGTTCTGCTGCTGTAGAAATTGCACTGAAAATGGCTTATCAATATTGGCAAAATATCGATTCAGAGAAATATAAAAGGAAAAGTACATTTATCTCATTAGATGATGCTTATCATGGCGACACAATTGGATCTGTTAGTGTAGGTGGCATGGATTTATATCACCGGATTTTTAAACCATTACTATTTAATCGTATTTCTTTACCATCACCTCATACGTATCGAATGTCGGAAGATGGAGACGAAGAAGGAGTAAAAAATTTCTGCCTACAGAAATTAGAAAGTTTACTTCAAGAAAAAGCCGATGAAGTCGCTGGTTTAATCATGGAACCTTTAGTGCAAGGAGCAGCAGGAATTATTACACATCCAGAAGGCTTCTTAAAAGGGGTAGAAAAACTTTGTAGAAAATATAACATTCTCCTTATTTGTGATGAGGTTGCAGTTGGCTTTGGAAGAACAGGAACCATGTTTGCTTGCGAGCAAGAAGAGGTTGTCCCTGATATTATGTGTGTAGGGAAAGGTATTACCGGTGGTTACATGCCTCTTGCAGCAACTGTTACAAGTCAAAAGGTTTTTGATGCTTTTTTAGGGGAAAAAGAGGAGCATAAAACGTTTTACCATGGTCACACATATACGGGCAACCAATTAAGTTGTTCTGTAGCATTAAGGAATATTCAATTGATGGAGGAAACTGCGTTAATCGAAAAAGTTCAAGCGAATGCTTTATTTGTAAAGGAAAAGCTTCAAGATTTATATAATCTAGACGTTGTAGGAGATGTTCGTCAACGGGGATTAATGATCGGAATAGAGATTGTTAAAGACAAAGAATCAAAAGGTATTTTCCCAATACAAGAAAACAAACTGGATCGCATTGTTATGACTGCACTTGAAAAAGGGCTCATCATCCGTCAGTTAGATCAAGTTCTAACATTCATGCCTGTATTAGCGATGAGTCAGAGCGAACTAGAAGAAGGGATTAATATAATATATCAATCTATTTCAGAAAATATTTAATTT
>DATMJF010000383.1:0-8807 GCA_035554455.1 Rummeliibacillus sp. | reverse complement strand
TCAACTGCTAATGCTGGCTGACCAAAAGCAACAGATAGTACAACGTTGGCTGTTTTACGACCTACTCCAGGCAATGTAACCAATTCTTCACGTGAATTTGGGATTACGCCATTATATTCATCTAGTAATCGTTGGCAAAGTTTTTGGATGTTTTTAGCCTTACTTCGATATAGACCAATTGACCGAATATCTTGTTCTAGTTCCTCTAATGGAACAGCTAAATAGTCTTCAGGCTTTTTATATTTTTTAAATAATGTAACCGTTACTTTATTGACTAATACATCAGTACATTGTGCTGATAGTAACGTAGCAATTGTTAGTTCAAACGGATTGTCATGTATTAGTTCACAATGTGCATCTGGAAACATTTTTTCCATTTCATCTAAACAGAATTCCCATTGTTTTTTCGTTAACATTTACAATCCTCCTTTTACTTATTACGATCTAACCAGTTGTAAAAAGGGACATTGCTCGCTGGTGGTTTTTGTTCTGTTCCTTTTTTTTCAGGTTGAATTACATTTTTTTGTATTGTATTTTTACGAAAGTTCTTTGATAGTTTATTTGCATCTTCAGGTGTTTTAACGTTATTTTTTTTCCATTCAAATAGAATTCGGTCTATATAACGTAAACTAAGCTTTTGAGATAATACCGCTTCTATCAATGCTTTACGAATGACTTCTGGAGAATGTCTATCTTGATCTAGCCACATCGAAATCATTTCGGTTTCCATTGGCGATAAAAAACGACCGAATTCTTGTTCAAAAAGTTGAAATAATTGTCCTTCTTTTAACTTTGACGTTTCTTTTTCATTATTTTCACTTTTCGCAACAACGCAATCGATAAGTCTACTCCATAGTGGCATTAAGTTTATGACTTCGTAAAGTACACCTTGGTCATCTAACTTTTGGTGGATTTCCATAAAACCTTTTTGCATAAGGCGTTGCATACTGGATGAAATCATATCTTCAGTCAAATTCATGCGATTTGCAATATTAGCAGGTGTTGGGAATTCATTTCCTTCTTCACGAAAGGCATTCAAATGCATAATTAGCATGGCTTCAGTATCTGAAATTTGTAACTCCTTATAAAACTGAAAAAAAAGCTGAGAAATATTGACACTTCCCCGCTCAATCCAAGTTTGGAGTCGCTCTGCATCATTCATCATCGTCGAACTCCCCTTTATTTTAAATTGAACAAGAAGAATCGCCTTAGCAATCCTTCTTGCGTTTTGTTGATGGTTTAATTATAGCGTTTTATCCAGCTACGATGTCTAAGCTTTTCGGACCAGATTCCCCTTCCCCATAATCGGAGGTACATTGCCTTCAATGATGCGAAGGCATTCGGCGTAGCCACAGGACGTGGCAAACTTAGCCGAAATACCTTTAAGAAATCTGAACCTGTCGCTTCCACTTTTCGTTTTATGGATAAATTCTGTTCAATAGACGTGGGAATGGAATTGTTTCACGTACATGTTCTGCGCCTGTAATCCAAGCAACAGTACGTTCTAATCCTAAACCGAAGCCTGAGTGAGGTACTGATCCGTATTTACGTAGGTCAAGGTACCATGCATATGCTTCTTCATCTAGTCCGTATTCAGCAATACGTTGTTTCATTAACTCATAGTCCCAAATACGTTCAGAACCACCAATAATTTCACCATATCCTTCTGGAGCGATTAAATCGGCGCATAGCACAACATCGTCGCGATCAGGATGTAGTTGCATATAGAATGGTTTGATACCTACTGGGTAGCAAGTAATGAATACTGGTTTGTCGAAATGTTCGGCAATTGCTGTTTCATGTGGTGCTCCGAAGTCATCGCCCCATTTGATATCGTCAAATCCTTTTTCATGTAATAAATCAATCGCATCATCATAAGAAATACGTGGGAATGGTGCTTGTACTTTTTCAAGTTTTGAAGTATCACGACCAAGTACTTCTAATTCTAGTTTGCAGTTTTTAAGAACAGATTGCACGATATATGAAACATATTGTTCTTGAATCTCAAGAGATTCATCATGTTCAACAAATGCCATTTCTGGTTCAATCATCCAGAACTCGATTAAATGACGACGAGTTTTTGATTTTTCAGCACGGAACGTTGGACCGAATGAGAATACTTTTCCCATTGCCATTGCTGCTGCTTCCATATAAAGTTGACCAGATTGAGAAAGATATGCATCTTGATCAAAATATTTTGTATGGAATAATTCAGAAGTTCCTTCAGGAGCTGAACCTGTAAGTATTGGTGGGTCCACCTTTTTAAAGCCATTATCATTAAAGAATTCATATGTTGCACGAATGATTTCGTTACGAACAACCATATTAGCATGTTGTTTTTTAGAACGTAACCATAAATGACGGTGATCCATTAAGAATTCTACACCATGTTCTTTAGGTGTAATTGGATAATCATGTGCTTCAGAAATAACTTCAATTTCTTTTACTTGTAGTTCATAACCAAATGATGAACGAGTATCTTCTGTAACTTCACCAATGATGTACAAAGAAGTTTCTTGGTGAATTGATTTTGCAGTAGCAAAAGTTTCTTCCGATACATTTGCTTTTACGACTACGCCTTGTACAAAGCCTGATCCATCACGTAATTGTAAGAATGCAATTTTACCACTTGAGCGTTTATTTGCTAACCAAGCGCCAATTTTTACAGTTTCGCCGACATGCTTTGGCATGTCCTGAATTGTAATTTTTTTCATGTTACCCTCCAGCATTTTAAACATTTATTAGAAAGACTAATAATGTGTATTCAAGTTATTTTTAGCAATGAGATTTCATAAATTTTTTTGTTGAATAAAGAAATAGTAGTTTCAATTAGTTATTAATCAATTCTTACTAAATATAATTTCTATGTCTTTCTCATTGTCACAGCGGTTCTTGGGTACCGCAAAATTCTACAACTGCTGCGTACTTATGTAAAAAGTATCTGCAATTGAGAAGTATATAACACCATTATATACAAGTTTTCCATAAATTTCGTGTGAAATGATTTGAATTTCAGTTTCGTTAGAAATTTTTATCAATTGCAGGTAATTGAAAATCTACAGTTGTGATACTTGTAAATATTATAGATTCAAAATACGCTTCCACCAGCGTCCATTATCGAACATGATGTATACATAATTGAGTTTATCTTGTTTATTAAGATAAGTAATTTCCCATACTACTCCTGGCTTTTCTAGACCTAATTTTGTATGAAGTACTTTTTTTACATCACCATTTTTAGTTACTTCGGAAAGAGCTTCTTTTTTAGAAATACCGTCTTTCATCAAAACTTCCGTTGGCTTTTCTTTATGATCTTGTGGAACAAATACAGCTTTATTTTTGCCATTACTATCTGTACCGATAACCGTTACATACGAATCTTTACCATGATACACATAAGTATCTGTAACTGTTTTTAACTGTTGATTTTGTAAAACAGCTGCTTTTGCAGTCTTTTCCGTACTGTAAAATGGTGAATAAGATTTCCAACCTACTATAACGATCAGTGATAACGACAGGATGAGTAAAAAAATTGAAAAGAACTTTATCCAGTTTTTCATTATATCACCTTATGTTTCATTTATCACGTAGCTAAATATGCTAACGAGCCGCTCCCGCTTTTACTCTTATCTAGCTTCACGCGCCAGCTCTTTTAGAAGCTTAACGGGCGCGTTCCGCTTTTAATCTTTATTATACCAATCTTCTAATTCGAAGACCATATGTTCAAGTGACACTTTTTTTACTAGTATGTCAGGTAAAGCCTCAATAAATTCTGATCCATATGATTTCGTTTCAATCCTTCTATCAAGGACAATAAATACACCTTTATCATGTGAAGAACGTATTAATCTACCGAAACCTTGCTTGAAACGTAAAATAGCTTCTGGTAAAGATAATTTATAAAACGAATTCAACCCTTGGCTTGTCATTCGCTCTGCCCTAGCCTTAAAAAATGGCTCTTCTGGTGATGAAAATGGCAATCGTACGACGATGACTGCTGATAATGCATCTCCTGGTACATCTACACCTTCCCAGAAGCTATTTGTCCCAAATAGCACAGAGTGTTCAAAACGTTGGAACATTTTCAACAAGCGCATGCGACTGCCTGAAGACATTCCTTGAGCGAACAGCATATAGTCATCAAGTGTACCGGTTTCTTGAATAAGTTCAACCGTCTTTCGTAACATATCTTGAGCCGTAAATAATACAAAACAGCGGCCTTCAGTTGCTAGAACAGTTTGTACAATGGCTTCTGCAACTGATTCAATATAAGCTGTCTGTGTTACCTTCTTTATATCTGGCATATCATCCACAATATAGACACTTGCGCCGTCGTAATACGATTTTGGAGCTTGGAATTGATACAGAGGTACATTTTCTGAAAGCCCTAGTTGCTTTGCGATAAAACGCCCGTCATTAGGAACTGTCAATGTACCAGATGTCCAGACAATCCCAGTCTTGTGACGGAATGATTGCAAGACATTCGTAATTGAATCTTCTACTCGAATAGGTCTTTTAAATATATGAAGACTTCCTGGTATACTTCTCGTATCTATTTCTAACCAAGATGTATCATATTCTTGATTTCTTAAGAAAATAGCATCCCACTCTGCGGAACGTATTTTTAGCTCTCGAAGCTGATATTGCCAATCCGCCAGATTTGCTTGTTGCTTTATTGACAATTCATCAGGATATCTCAAATAGGTTGTTGTTATAGATTCTGCGAGATTTAGCCAGTGTGTTAATTTACGACTAAATTCTACACCAAAAGGTTGCGTCAATTCGATGTTTGTTAGTAAAAAACTTTGCTTATTTTGTCTATGTTTTCCCTTTTGTAATGGGAGTTGATGTAATAAACGATCAATCGCATTGTCAAATAGTTTTGTCATGTCTTGGAATTGTAATTCAAGTGCCAACAATTGTCTTAGTGGAATTTTATCTTCTTCTTGCATACCAAGATAAAAAGCATGCTCAATTTTATGTGTTTCAGTTGAACCTATTTGCCCAAATAGATACTTCCATTGAGTATAAGAAAAAATTTTCTCATCTCTTAATGTTGCAGCTTGCAAGAATTGATGCCCTTCATCTAATATCCAGCCATTCAAATGCTCTAGTATTGGCTCTTCCCTACCTAAATCCGCTAATACCATCGCATGATTTGTAACAACTAAATCTGCATCCTTGCAATTAGAAAGTGCTTGCAGATAAAAATCATAGGCACTCTTATGATGCGTTTCAGAGGTTGTTTGAGTTCGGCGGATTTTATCGACAAAATACTGTCCACCACCAGATAAGGTAATTTCCCCAAGATCACCTGTTTCTGTGCCTTGTAGCCAGACAACCATTTGCATCTTCGTAAAGTTTTCATCGTAAGAATCATCCTTTACTTGCAAAAGATCACACATTCGATCGATATCCACATAATGTTCCATCCCTTTAACAATAGCTGTAGAAACCTTGGTTTTTAAAACAGCTTCTGCCTTTGGTAACTCTTCTTGTAATAATTGATCGAGTAAATGAGATGTATACGTACTTATTCCCACTGTACAATGATTCTTTTTAGCAAAAATGATAGACGGGATAAGGTAAGCAAGTGTCTTTCCAATCCCAGTAGAAGCTTCTGTCATTATTTCTTGCTTTGTAACAAGAGCTTGCCATACCGCATCCATCATTTTAAATTGATCAGGACGCACTTCAAAAGTATTGAATGCTTCTTCAAATAATTTTTCTTTTTCTTGAAAAGATGAGGGATAGTGTAGCTTCTCACTATCTGTTTTTTCAATTTTCATAGGTTGTTTTAATGCAATATCACGATAATATAAATGACTCCCACTATCATTAGGTTGCTTTCTTTTTATATGAATCGCATCTAAAAATAGCTGAGATAAATCTGATTTTAAGCGAAATGATCTCTGATGCAGTTGCTCTATCGTTACTAGCGGAAGAGACAGAAGTGCTTCCCAACAAGCTTTTAATAAGTAGGCTGTCGCAAGTGCATCATCATCAGCCCGATGAGCATGTGCTAAACTTATTCCTAATTCCATTGTAATATCTTGTAATTTAAAACTATATGCAGTTGGAAAAAGAATTTTCGATAATTCAACTGTATCCATATGTTTTCCGAACCATTTCGGTAAACCTGCTCGTTTAAACTCTGCCTGTAAGAATGGCAAATCAAAATCCGTATTATGAGCAACAAAAACAGTATCTTGAAGAAGCTCATAAATTTGTTGTGCTTGCTTCTCAAAAGGAGGGGCATCATGTACTTCTTTATCTGTAATATGCGTTAAATCTTGAATGAAATAGGGTATTTTCTTACCAGGATTCACAAAGGAAGTGTATGTGGAAATTACTTTCCAATCTTTCATCAAGACGATGGCGATTTGAATAATTCGGTCTCCTTGTTGTGAGGAATGACCCGTTGTTTCTAAATCGACAATGGCGTAAGTTTTACTTTCCATTTATTCTTCACAACTTTCCGTTCTTGTTATATTCAAGATTTTATCATATTTCGAAAGGAATAGCTGATTTTGGCGACAAATCATTTAGTTTTAATTAAAAATAATTCTGTTTTAAGAAACGGTTGGTTTTCACAATCACATTAAGTTAATATCAATCCCATTTTTATATTTAAAGTAAATATTTTGGTATGAGAATAAATATCTAACGAGCCCGTTCCGGTGCATGACCCTTCCTTTCCGCCTACTGACCAAAGAGCCTCCTCATTCGCTAGCGCTCACTCCGGTATCTCGGCATCCGGTAAACAAAATCTCATTTATAATATCCACTTATTTGATGCACAATATAGCGAACAAATCTAAGAATAATCTAGTTTTCATTGAACAAGGCCTATAAAAAAAGCTTAGTATACTAATCGATACTAAGCTTTCTTGAATTCAATTCAACTACATCATCACGGTTGCTTCTGGTTCATAATTAATGAGTTGTTTTACTTTATTATTTTCGTCTAGGATTGCAACGTTCGGATGATATTTTGTAGCTTCTTCCACCGTCATGTAACCATAGCCGATAATAATCACTATATCTCCTGGCTGAACTAATCTTGCAGCAGCACCATTTAGACAAATGACACCTGAGCCACGCTCTCCTGCAATTGTATATGTTTCAAAACGTGCACCATTATTATTATTAACGATTTGAACTTTTTCGTTGGGTAAGATTCCAACAGTATCTAATAAATCCGCATCAATTGTAATACTACCAACATAGTTCAAGTCTGCTTGTGTAACCGTGGCACGATGGATTTTCGAAGTCATCATCATTTTTAGCATTATTTAATCTCCTCATTTGAAAAAAGAATATTATCAATTAATCTTACGTTTGAAAAATAAACTGCTGTTGCCAGTAAAAATTGAGTTGTTTCAGGATGAATCTCTTGTAGATCTGGATAGCTTCGTAATACTAAATAGTCAATATGACCAGATGTTTTAGTTTCAATCATGTCAATCGCATTTTGAATGACCTGTTCTTTATCATAATGTTGTAGGAAATCAACTTTTGCTTGTTGTAACGCTTGTTGAATAACCGGTGCTTGCTTTCTTTCGACATCTGTTAAAAAGACGTTTCTAGAACTTTTCGCAAGTCCATCCTCTTCTCGAACAATTGGGACGCTACAAATCGTTACTGGGAAATTATAATCTCTAACCATTAGTTTGATTAATGCTAATTGTTGTGCATCTTTTTGTCCAAAATAAGCATTTGTTGGTTGCACGATATGAAACAGCTTTGAAACTACTTGTAAAACTCCGTTAAAATGCCCAGGTCTTGATGCGCCACAAAGAATTTTAGATGCAGGACCTGCTTCAATTCGAATCCCTCCATCTGTTGGATATATTTCATCTACAGTTGGGGCAAATAAATAATCCACACCTGCTTCGATTGCGACCTTTTCATCTCTTACCAAATCTCTAGGATAGTTTTCATAATCTTCATTTGGCCCAAATTGAGTTGGATTGACAAAATCACTCATTACGACAATATCATTATCTTGTCTTGCAGCTTTCGCTAGCGTCAAATGTCCTTCATGTAAATAGCCCATTGTTGGAACTAAAGCTATCTTTTTATTCTCCAAGCGATGCATTTCTAGTTCTTGTTGAAGCTCAACGATGGTTGTGATAATTTTCATCTTTTAACTCCTCCATATAATTGACCAAGCACTTCATCTGGCATCGTAAATTGATGCTGTGGTGCTGGAAATGTACCTTTTTTTACCTCATCCCGATATGATTCAATACCTTGTTCTATTTCCTTACCCACTTCTGCAAAAGTTTTTACGAATTTTGGTACATGGTGGTTTCCATATGCTAGCGAATCATGGAATACTAATACTTGCCCATCAACTTCTTGACCTGCACCAATTCCGATTATTGGAATCTTCAGTTTCGCAGATACTACCCCTGCTAATTGATGTGGCACACATTCTAATACAATAGCGCAAGCACCTGCTTCTTGAAGTGCTAATGCATCCTCTATTAGCTGCTCCGCTGCTTCGGCTGTTTTCCCTTGTACTTTATAGCCACCTAGTACTTCTGCAGACTGTGGCTGTAATCCCAGATGACCAATAATAGGTATACCCGCAGAAATAAGTGTTTTAATGGATTTTATTAGCGGACCTGCACCTTCTACTTTTAATGCATTTGCACCTGTTTGCTGGAATAATTGGACGGCATTTTTTAGTGTATCTGTAACATCACCATGGTAACTTCCAAATGGCATATCCACCACGATAAACGTATCTTTTGCTCCTCTTCTTGTAGCTTTCCCATGATGAATCATATCATCCAATG
>DATMJF010000382.1:0-4789 GCA_035554455.1 Rummeliibacillus sp. | reverse complement strand
GTCTTTAATTTTTCTGGTTTCTTATAAAATAAATAAGATATTATTCCAACGATGATTAGGCAAAACGTACAATTTTGTGCAATGCCAATTATGTCGTTCCAACTGTCTTTTCCGTTTGCTAACAATTGTAAGATCAGTCCCGCAAGTAAAATCAATAATGTATAGTATGATTTTCTCACTAAAAATCCAACAACTCCACCAAACAATCCCCCAAAAGCTGAAGCACCTAACCAACCTACATAATTCATTAATTGTTGTATAACTGGTATGGATATGTTATCTGGCGTATTTTCATAAAAATGTCCAATAACTAAATAGAAACTAATAGCAATGAGTGTATATACCATACCAAATAAAATGGCTTCTTTTAGATCATTGGCAAATCGATAGCCAATGAACATAGCTATCATAAACCATATAGGTAAAGAATTAATCATAATCGCTAAATAAGAAATGACAAATTTAAAAATAGAAATATCTTCATTTATAAAAGGTAAGTGATCTGAAACTACAGAAAAAATAGCAACAGTAACACTTACTATACAAGTAAAAATAATAAACGGTTTACGAGTTACTTCTTTATTTTCTTGCAACAATATGCCCCCTAACTATAATTTCATCTTTGCTTACTTTATTATAGATAATGATTCGACAAGTATTTCCAAAATCCTTTGTTTATATATTCTTCAGCTAATTCTTGGTTTAGGATTAATAATTTGTTTTTATCTTTGGAATGGGTTGCAATTAAATTTATTTATGTAGTCATTACAACGAAAGCTTTTAATGCTTTTAATAAAAAATAATCATTTCGTTTAGTTTAAAAAATGAAAAAAACTCTAGTCCCGGTGATGAAGGGGATTAGAGCTTTTGTGTACTATTTTTCATCTATCTCATTAGATAGCCATATTTTTTTGAAGGGAAATCAGCACCTAAATTGCTTACTTGAGCTTTGGCATCTTCGATTAATGTTTTTGCCTTTGCTTTTGTTTCATCATCTAAGTGCTTGAATTTTCCGTGATGCTTTGGAAATGAGACTCCAAGTGCTTTAAGCTGTTTATCAGCTTCCTCTTTTGTTAAGGAACCAGCTTTCACTTTATGCATAATCTCTTTGACTTTCGCCTTCGTGTTGTCATCTAACTTTCCAAACATATCACCGTTAGGATGTTTTGGGAATGACACGCCAAGAGCCTTTAATTGTTTATCAGCTTCCTCTTTTGTTATGGAGCCATCCTTTACTTTTTTCATAATTTCTTTGACTTTCGCCTTGGTATTGTCGTCTAGATTTTCAAACATTGCGCATTTAGCGTGATGTTTTGGGACTGGAGCACCTAGTTTCGCTAAATCTGAATCTAATTTGTTTAATATTTCATTCACTTTTTGTTGGGTTTTGGGATTCAGTTTTGGTTGTTGTTCGGTAGCTGTTTTGTTTTGGTCTACCGTTGCAGCAAAAGTTGGTGCAGCTGTGTTACTCATAATTCCTAATGATAAAGCACATGTTAGTGAAAAAGTTAAAAGTTTATTTCGTCTTTTCATTTTATGTCTACTCCTTCTTATAATTGATTTAATCGAATGTTGAGGTAAGTGCTTTTTAAAAATTAATTTTGTTGAAGATATCCACCTTCTACATAAATAATTTTGTAATTATATTACCCACTTTTTAAAAATATAAAAGTAACGAATGTTTCCATTTCTAATCTTTTGACAATGTGAATTTCGAGTTACCAGAATATGTAAGAACCTTTTTTATTACATAACTCATAAAAATAACCCATCCTTGAGATAGATGCTCAGATGGGTTACAGCCAATTTTCTTTCCCACTATCATATTAACCGTTTGATTTGCGGTCTTTTTTACTTTTTCCTGTTATTAATTTTAGTATCCTTGGAGAGTGTTACCTCGTATACCGATTTGCATAATGCGAAGCCACAAAAGCATCTGGCTTAATCTTCGGCTCCACCCCAATGGATTCCATTCTTGCGACCATTTCTTGTACAAATTCACGCGTTTTGTTGCGCTTACCAGCACCGATATCGATATGGCCTTCCATTGTAAACGTTGAACCCTCATAAATAAATGGAAGAATGATGTCAATTAGTTGCTTTTTCTTTTCCTCTGAAAACATGGACACGATCTCTTCAGTGAAGGAGAGTTCAAGTGAAATACGTTCATGTAGATGTAGCATTTTCCTTGGGACAATCACTCTTCTTATACATGCCCATACACCATGGCCTTCTTGCAAAATCACAATGCCAGTTATAAATACAGTGCAATCTTTATGAACTTGTGAGTCAGTCCCTACGATTAATCGATAATTACCTCTCGGATTTAAACTCATATAATGGTCAATATGATCAAAAACGTCTTCGAAAGACATATTTTTTTCTTGAAGATTTTGAAAAGGATCGTAACGAAATGAATTTCCCATTTTTCACCGCTTCTTTCCTTGAAAGGGTTGTATATTACATTATATCCAAGTGTATTTTAATTGTTCAGAAGAAATGACTTGAGAATTACTCTGAATTGTTTGATAATTGTAAATATATTTTGCGTAGGAGATGTAAATATGACAATGAATATTGATTACAATGAAAAGTCAAAACAAGAAAATAATGGATTAAAAAATCGAGCGCGTTTACTAGTGAAATGTCCAGATAAACCTGGGATCGTATCGGTGTTGTCTTCGTTTTTACATAATCACGATGCCAATATTATTGAATCAAATCAGTTTTCAACAGATCCTGAGAATGGTACATTTTTCATTCGTTTCGAATATCACTTTGACAATCTTCAACAAAAGGCTGCTCAAATGGAAAAGGATTTTGAAATCATCGCAGAAGATTATCAAATGCAATACCGTTTTTATTATCGAAATGTTAGAGAGCGTTCGGCTATTTTTGTATCAAAAGAGACGCACTGTTTGTTGGAGCTATTATGGGAATGGCAAAACGGGGATTTAGAAACGGATATCGCGGTGGTTATCAGTAATCACGAAACTGCACGCCCGATGGTTGAGGCTTTAGGTATCCCATTCTATTTTATTCCTGCTAATAAGAATATTCGCAATGAAGTTGAAAAAGAACAAATTCGTTTGATGGAAGAGTATGAGGTGGATGTGTTAATTTTGGCTCGTTACATGCAAATTTTAACGCCTGATTTTGTAAATCACTTTGAAAATCGTATTATTAATATTCATCACTCATTCTTGCCAGCGTTTATCGGAGCGGGTCCTTATGAACGTGCATTTGCTCGAGGAGTGAAACTGATTGGTGCAACTTCTCATTATGTGACCAATGATTTGGATGAAGGTCCGATTATCGAACAAGACGTAGAACGTGTAGATCATCGCGATGATGCCGAGCAGTTGAAAAAAATCGGTCGCCAAATCGAACGCCGTGTTCTTGTAAAAGCTGTTAGATGGCATTTAGAAAACCGCATTATTGTGGAAGGGAATAAGACGATTGTCTTTCATTGATGTAAAGCGGGTTGAGATGAGAAGAGGGCAATATATATTCTAAAACAGTACAACATTGCTTCAAATCGGCACCTCGTAAATCGGATGTAATTGGTGATTATTTAAGAGTGTAGACTAAGTCTTTTTTTGACTTGGTCTGCACTCGTTTCTTATAAATGATTTAATCACTAGTAAAGATCAGCCTTTCTTGAAAACGCTTGTCAGGGTTCAAATCAATAGTCCTTTGATCATATTAAGATATTTTGCCGAATTTATTACAACTAAATTCTATAGTGAACGCTTTCGGAAACGATTGACCATTTAATCTGTAAATACCTTCAATGCGAATGCTATATGTACGACCACCATCTATTAAAGAGGCCTCGTAAGACGTTTGCTCCCATTTACCAGAAGAACTTACTACTTGTGTTGAAATATTGTCTAGTTTTGCAAACAACTGACGGTCATGGTATTCGTTGTATTGTGTTTCAATGTTGCCTGAAACCTCAATCGTAGGTATAACATCACCAACATAAATGTCTGTTGTTTTCGTCGTTTTTCCATTGACATTGGTAACTTCATTATGAGCAGTTGACGATAAAGCATTTAATGTTTTACGTTCAGTTACTAAATATTCATCGACTATATTTTGAACCATTGTTTCATATGCTTTCGGTTCAATCCAATCTTCTGGTTGAAATTCGTCCATAGGTGTCACTTCAATATGAATGCCTACTTTCTTTTCCATTGCCTCATCCACGATTTTCACATACTGCTTATAATATTGTTTTTTTTGCTTTTCAGTAAGTGAATATGCAGTAGCCGATTCGATAGTTGTCGTTCCTAACAATGATACTGAAATGACAAGTGTTGAAATGAATTTTGTAATTTTATCCATTTTTACCACCCCTTATAACAAAAATTATAAATGAAAAAGGTTCTAAAATATAGAAGGAAATATCTAAATATTTTAACTTTTGAATAGAAACTCGGTTTCGTAACATTCAACTGGTGCTTTAATGGTATTTATAAATTATGGTAATGTAATCATTAATAGGTAATAATGGTAAAGGTGAGGTGGTGGCAGATTGTATTTAATTCATGGAAGGTTACTGATTGTGGTTGGAGTTATATGTTATTTGGTTGGACGAGGTGTTGCTTTAGGTATTAAATATAAGACACAAAAACAAATAAATTGGTTAGAGGAAGTTATTAAATTCCTATTTGTTTTATACATATTTTTGGTAATTTCAGTTACAATGTTTCCATTGGCTTTATGGATTGATTTAAATTTGAAGAATATTAAGTTTCATATAAACCTTATTCCATTTGTTGCA